>JAGGWR010000256.1 GCA_021163445.1 Candidatus Tharpella aukensis | reverse complement strand
TTGATACCCAAGGTCACGGCGCGAATATCGAAATGCTCTTTTTCGGTCATCCGATAGGTTTCGTAAATCTCTTCGAGGGATATATTTAATGGCATAATAAAGTCCTAAATTATAGTTTCGCTAAAGCTGATGCCTTCCGGGTTATTGCTTAATATCGCTCGGCCAGCCCGAATTTCGGTGTCGTGATAGAAAAGAATCCAGGCGTTGTGCTTGGCATATTCTGGTAACAGGCGTTCTTTTAAAGCGATAACTTCCATGGGATAGTCATCGTAGGCTATGACCCATAAAGGGTGAAGATGGTTTTTGGAGGGCAGCAGATCGCCTAAATGAACCGCTGTTTCTCCTTTGGAGACAATCTCAATGGCCTGGTGGCCGATGGTGTGACCGCCGGTGAGAAAGATTTTTACTTCCGGGGTTACCTGATAATCACCATCAATTATCTCCAAGTTTTCGCCCTCAACCAGACCGACAAAATTTTCCGGCCAGTATGAGGCGGCTGAGCGGCGGTCAGGGTTTTTAACAACCTCCCACTCCTTTTTCTGCAGGATATGACGAGCCCGAGGAAAGGTTAGAAAAGATTTCCCGGCAGAGTCATAACTAACCAGGCCGCCAGCATGATCAAAGTCGGCATGGGTCGGAATAACGATGTCGATATCGTTGACGCTAAGTCCCAGTTGCGCCAGACTTTCGGGCAGTCGCCAAGGTTTCTGTACCCGGAAATGTTCATCTTGTTTAGCCGTCAATTTGTTACCGATGCCGGAATCGATAACAATCTTTGCGCTTGGGGTCAGCAACAGCAAGGCCGAATTATCAATGGCGATACAGTTATCGTCTCCGACTTCAACTTGCTTAGACCAGAGAACCTTGGGCACCGGCCCGAACATCGGCCCGCCGTCGAGTCTGATCTGACCCCCGTCAAGCCAGAAAATTTCAACCTCGCCAATCTTTAATGAAGGTAATGGGCTGTCCATCTTAAACCCGGTGCATAGCTTCAAAGATCTGGTGATGCTGAATATGGATCGAGAGGCCGATTTTTTCCCCCAGTTTGTCAAATTTCGGGGCCAAAACCCCTAAGTCACTGCGGGCTCCGGCGAGATCAACCAGCATCGCCATAACAAAGATATCCTGCATAATTTTTTGTGAAATATCTTCGATATTGATCTCCTCTTTCCAGAGAAAATCGGAGATCTGAGCAACAATTCCGCTACGATCTTTGCCGACTACCAAGACGACTGCCAAGTCTTTTTTGTTGTTGTTATCTTTTGTCATTTTCAACTCCTTCCAATAGTGAACATCGCTTCGCTTTCCATTACCGGGGACAGGCTACCGGACACCCCTGGTTTGCATTAAGGGTTTGACACTACGCGAGTTCTTGATAACCGGTACTCCCGTTAAACCCAGTCCCCACATTGTGGTGGAGTGAAGTTTTTTTATCGCGGTTTTGGTTGACTTTCAAGGTAACTTTTCAGCGTAAGTGGAAAAGCATTGTATATCGATAATTTACGGGTTAGCTGAATAGTTACCTTTCAAGTAACGAATAGTCAGTTACTTGAAGTTACGAGCTTTTAAATTTTCCCAGTAGCCAAACGCCAAACAATCTTGGCTGTTTCCGCCTCAGGTTGCAAGGCGGCAAAAAGTTTCGGCACCAGCTGACGCCGCTCCTCGTAATCTAGACGAGGAAAGAGGGAAGCCGATTGAGCCGGAATCGAGAAAAAATCGACAAGAAAATCCTCTGAAAAAGGTCTTTCCCAAGCGCTTTCCGTGACCTCCCTACAACATTCTCGCAAGCCCTCAAGAGCTTTTTCGTAGCGAGTTATGACTTGGACTTTGGGACGGGGCAGGTTGCAACGATCAAAGGCTAAAGGAAAAAGCTCTTCGCCGTTTTCGGACAGAATCTGGGGATAAAAAGAGAAACCTATAGAGCCCCCCGGCTTGAGACAAGCCGCCGCCGCCTGCATGCTTTTTGCCGCATCCGGAATTATAAAGATGGCAGCGTTATAGAGAGCCGCATCAAAATCCTGTCCCCCCTCCTCGATTACAGCTTGAGGATTGACCGCATCACCCACCTCAAGACAAACCCGAGGATCCTTGATCAGCTGTCGGCCATGTTCAATCATCTTAGGCGACAGATCAAGGCCTAATACCCGACACTCAAGCTCGCGGCATAAAACTGCTGCCGAGGCCCCGTTACCGCAGCCGATATCAAGTACCTTGGCCTCTTGGGCAAGACCACAGGCTGCCGCCAGACGTAGTGTCAGGTCGGCAAAAAAGTGGTGCCGATCTTCAAAAGCCTGATAGTGGTCAAAACTTTTGTCAAAATTGCCGGATACTACCTTCTTAATTTTTCGAATTATTGCATCATCCATTATGGTTTCTCTTTTTTAGTCCTTCAAGTAAGGCAGCATGGCCTTGAAATCAGGCCCTTGGGCTGCATTCAAATAGTTGTAAAGTACGGTCTGCAGGGTTGTCGGCCAGCCTCCGGCTCGGGTGATCAGATCACAGCCGGCCTTCCAGTCGTGGGTATAACGGGAGCCGACGACGTCGCTTAAGAGGAAGATAGAGTAGCCGATATCGAGCAGGTCAACGGCAGTTTGCATGACACAGATATGGGTTTCGATGCCGATGATCAGAAGTTGACGGCGGCCGAGTTTTTCGAGGTGTTCGGTAATTAGTCCAGCCCCGGAAAAGACCTTTTTGGCAATCGGTTGGTAATCGTCACCCAAGATTGTTTTAATCTCTGCATTGGTGGCGCCCAAACCTTGCGGGTACTGTTCAAAGACGATGATCGGTAATTTAAGTTGTTGGGCCATGCGAATCGTTAAAATCGTCTGTTTGTGGAGTTGTTCGCGAATTGCCGGAGCAAAAGTGTTTAAAATGGCATCCTGATAGTCAACAATAATCAGTGCGCTCTCTTGCTGGATAGGACAAAATGATCTGCTCATGATAAAAAAACCTCCTTTTTTTTAGGCACAGAGGCACAAAGGCTGAAGGCACAAAGTAAAACCAAAAAACTTTGTGCCTTTGTACCTTATCCGAAATTAAGTTAATTTCAGATAAATTGAAAATTTGTTACGTTTTATCTTGCTAGAGTCAAAAGTTATCATTTCTGGCATTGGGGGCAATAAAAAGCTGATCTCCCGCCAATGGTTAGCTTTTTTATGGGCTGACCACACTTGACACAGGGCTTTCCGGTACGACCGTAGACCTGGAGTTCGCGAGCGAAGGCCCCTTCACTGCCGTCAACTCCGTAAAAGTCGGAGATGGTTGTTCCTCCGGTGGCGATGGCTTCAGCTAAAACCTTTTTAATTACGGTTACCAGTCGTTGGCAGCGCTCTTTCCCGAGTTTGCCAACCGCCGTAGTCGGTCGGATTCGCGCTCGAAAAAGGCTTTCGCTGGCGTAGATATTACCGACGCCGACGACTCGGCGTTGATCCATAATAAAATTTTTTACTGCGGTGGTGCGTTTGCGGCTGAGATCGTAAAAGTAGTCGGTCGTAAAATCCCCACTTAAGGGTTCCGGCGCCAACTCTCCGAGTTCTTTGATCTCGCCTTGCTCATTCGGTTTTACCACCATTACCAGACCGAATTTGCGTGGATCGCGAAAGCGGAGAATTTTTCCGTTATCAAGTTCCAGGTCGAGATGATCATGGCGTTCGGCGTTTTCACCAGCGGCATCTAAACGCAACGTGCCGGACATGCCCAGATGGATGACCAGCGTTTGCCCGTCGTTCATATCGATAAGCAGATATTTGGCCCGCCGCCGTACCCCGCATATAGCTTCATTAACCAGGTTTTGTAAAGCCTTAACCGGCATCGGTCGGCGCAATTTCTCACAGCGAACTGCGACCCCGGCAACCCGTCTTCCCGGTAAGTGGCAGCGCAAGGCTGCAGCGACGGTTTCGACTTCCGGTAATTCCGGCATCTATTTTTCTCCAATTTTCTTTGCGACTTCTTCAGGTGCCCGCCATAAAATTGAAGCGGGTAAAATTGAGCTTTGCTTCGCTCTCTCCAACGGGGTCACATCTTGACAATTGGCGGTTTGAAACTTTTTTTTGCGCGAATCTTTCGGCCGCCAAATGTCCAGAAATGACCCCAGCCGAGACAGGTCGAACACTCACTACTAAGACATCAAGAAAAACCAACTAAAGCGCTATCATCTCAACCAGAGTTTTGTTCCGATTACCAACCTGCTTAAACCATTTCGAATCCTGCATCTCCAGGGCGGCTCGGGCAAAATCTTTCTCTTTGATCGCTTGGATCATTTTTTTGCAGCTCCGGAAGTCGGTGGTGCCCAGATTGAAACGCATATCCAGCAAAACTCTCTGCACCGTTTCCGGCAGGGTTTCAAATTCCTCACTATCGGCATCGGTATCGACAAAAATCTTTTTCAGGTCTTCGATACACACAGAAATATCATTATTAAGCAGGTAGAGAGCCTCCTCTTCAGTAATACCTCGCTCCTCCAGATTACGACCAACGCCGATAGTCAGCTTGCCCGCCGGGCAGCGGTAGGGTTTTAATTTCAGGCCCTCATGTTCAATCAGTTGCTCAGCTACGATCTTTTTTAACGCTGCCTCTCGGTTAACTCCCTCTTCCCGGCTTTCGGTTGTCTCAATTTCGATTTTTCCATTTCTCTTGTCATCGGACGCCAGGCGGTCAATGATCATACCGACTGCGGTTGTGAAATTAGTGATCGGGTCAATTAGGATAAAGCTGCCGGTCGTATGATTCTTCATGTAGGGATCAAAAAAGAGCGGTTGGCCGGTAGTTATCGTGACTCGGCCGATTTCATTTAGAGCGAGACTTGCCGCCTCATTTTTACGTAAACTGTTGACATCGATTTGATATCTGACCCGATCAATTGTGGCCCGGGTCGTCCGGGTTGTGTGTTTGAGAAAAAAACCGGTACTTTTATTCATCGGTTTTTCATCCATCCAGACCAGCATCGCCTCAAAGGTTCGGGCGGTACGCGGAATATTATTAGGATGAACCAGCATCTCTCCCCGACTGACGTCAATTTCATCTTCAAGTGTCAAGGTCACTGACTGGGGTGGAAAAGCCTCTTTAAGGTTGCCGTCAAAAGTTGTAATTTCCTTAACCTTGGATTTTTTTCGCGACGGCAGCACCATGATTTCATCGCCGGGTCGAACAACTCCTGAGGCCACGGTACCGGAAAAACCGCGAAATGTTGCATCCGGCCGCAGCACGTACTGAACCGGGTAACGAAAATCGATAAAGTTGCGATCCGAAGTCACATAGACGGTTTCCAGGATCTCAAGCAGGGGCTGGCCCGTGTACCACTCCATACGTTCCGATTTATCCACTACATTATCCCCTTTTAGCGCCGACAGGGGAATAAAATGAAGGTCGGGAATTTTCAGGCGGGTGACAAAATCGCGGTACTCCTCGCAAATTTTGTTAAATGTCGACTCCTGATAATCGACCAGATCCATCTTGTTGACCGCTAAAATAACATGCTTGATGCCGAGGAGCGAGATGAGAAAAGTGTGACGCCGGGTCTGGGTGATGACGCCGGCTGTAGCGTCGACCAGAATAATAGCCAGGTTGGCGGTGGAGGCTCCGGTAACCATGTTGCGGGTATACTGTTCGTGACCCGGGGTGTCGGCAATAATAAATTTGCGTTTGGCGGTGGAGAAATAGCGATAGGCGACATCAATCGTTATACCCTGTTCACGCTCGGCCTGGAGACCATCAAGGAGCAAGGCATAATCAATTTCCCCGCCGACACTGCCGACCCGTTTGCTGTCACGTTCTAAAGCTGCGAGCTGATCTTCATAAAGCAGTTTACTGTCATATAAAAGGCGGCCAATCAGGGTCGACTTGCCATCATCAACCGAGCCTGCGGTGAGAAGCCGAAGCAGATCTTTTTGTTCATCGCGATTGAGGAACTCCTTGATATCCATTAGAAATACCCCTCCCGTTTTTTCTGTTCCATTGAACCTTCCTGGTCAAAATCGATGACCCGGGTAGTCCTTTCACTTTTACTTACGGTCATCATCTCTTCGACAATTTTCTCAATTGTGTCGGCGGTTGACTCAATGGCCCCGGTTAACGGATAGCAGCCCAGCGTGCGAAAGCGTACCATTTTTATGACCGCTTTTTCCCTGAGTTCAACCGGCATACGTTCGTCATCAACCAGAATCAAGTTGCCATTTTGCTCGACCACCTCGCGCTCGGCGGCAAAATAGAGGGGGACGATCGGAATCTTTTCCAGCCGGAGGTATTGCCAGACATCGAGTTCGGTCCAGTTGGAGATTGGAAAGACTCGGATACTCTCGCCCGGATTGACTCGGGTGTTATAGACACTCCAGAGTTCCGGCCGCTGATTTTTCGGATCCCATTGATGAAACTGATCGCGAAATGAGAAAATGCGCTCTTTGGCGCGTGACTTCTCTTCGTCTCGCCGGGCGCCGCCAAAAGCGGCGTCAAAACCATATTTATCGAGGCCGCTAAGCAGGGCTTGGGTCTTCATGACATCGGTATGAACTTTACTGCCGTGGGAAAAAGGGCCGATCTTCTGACGCCGCCCCTCTTCGTTGTGATGGATAATCAGATTGATCTCATGCTTTTCGCAGAACTGGTCGCGAAAGCTGATCATTTCACGAAATTTCCACTGTGAATCAATATGCATCAAAGGGAAAGGTATTTTGCCGGGCGCAAAAGCCTTTTGCGCCAGCCGCACCATTACCGAAGAGTCTTTGCCGATCGAATAGAGCATCACCGGATTGGAAAATTCAGCGGCGACCTCCCTCATGATAGCAATACTCTCCGCCTCCAGTTCAGCCAGATGCGATAACGAATAACGAGCTTGCATAAATCGTCGTTCTCCTTTTTAGACTTATTCAACTTTCTTACGAATTCACCAGAGTTGCTACAGATAGGGCAATCTTTATTATTCCGGCACAGCCGGAGTTGTGGAATAGCATGGCAGGTCTGTTTTCACAAGTTTTTTAAGTCTTGACAGGTTGATGCTTTTGTGATTTTCTAGCCGATTAATTTTAGAGTGTGAATATAAGAATTTAATTTAACCTCTTTGTTTCCGGTTTTACCGGATTAGGATACATTTGTGTTTTTCGGAATTCTCGGCCGTGGCTTAAAAAGTGGTCTGCAGACAACGCGTAGTCTTGCGCTTATTATTGTGCCGGTCTATCTGATTGTTACAGTTTTGGGCAAGACTCCGGTTTTGGGACTGATTGGTCGTATTTTTAGCCCTTTGATGGAGTTTCTCGGGCTCCCGGGTGAAGCTGTAATGGGGGTTGTGCTCGGCAATATTCTAAATCTCTATGCCGCCATTGGTGCAGTCACGCCACTCCAGCTCGACCAAAAGCAGATGACCGTATTTGCTCTATTTCTTCTATTGTCGCATAGCTTACCGATTGAAGCCGCAGTCAGCCGGATGGCCGGGGTCAAGGCTTGGCCTTTTGTTGTTTTGCGTCTTGTGGCAGGCTTTTTTCTGGCCGCCGGCCTCAATTTTTTCTGGGTTTAAGTATGGATTTCAGTGGTTTCCTGCAGATTGTCGGTGAGGGGTTGATCGGGGCCGGGCAACAGGTTTTACAAATTGCCCTGATTGTTATCCCTTTGATGGTGGTAATACAGTTTCTTGAGGAGCTCAAGGTTCTGGAGAAGGTGTCGCGACGGCTGGAGAAGGTGGTTTCGGTAATCGGCCTTTCCGGGGCTGGGGCGCTGCCGTTGTTGGTTGGTATGACGCTAGGTCTCGCCTACGGGGCCGGGATGATTATAAAATATAGCAAGGATGGTAAACTGACACAGCGTGAGATGATCTTGATAATTACATTTCTCTCTCTAAACCACTCCCTCTTTGAAGACGTTGTACTCTTTGTCGCCGTTGGAGCTCAAGGTACGGTGCTCCAGGTTATTCGTATGGTTGTGGCGGTTACACTCACCGCCACGTTGGCCCGTTTTCTTAAACCTGAATATGAAGATCAGGAGATAGCGTGAGTTACAAAGTTTTAGAGAAATCAGTGGATCTCTCCGATAAAACGGTTGTCCGTTAGCAGGCAGTATTTAGGGAACCGACTGCCAAAATATAGTTCATCAGTTTGCGCCAGAGAACCTGTACCTGTAATCACTACCCCCTCTATTGTCACCGTCCCTGCGGAAATTGTCAACGAGCCTTCGATGGTGGTTGGCTGACCGGTTGAATCATAGTTATCATTCCAACTACCGGACAAACTTATTCTAATGTCTCGATTAAACAAAAGGTCACCTTCAGGATAGGTTTCGTTTGTCATTTTTATCTCATAACAATCTCTGGAAGAGATGTAAGCATCGTCAATTGTCTGTTTACACTCTGAGTGGCCGTTACACGTCTGATTGCTTTTGGACGCATAAACCGTTTCGGCCAGTTGTAAATGTAAAACCGTAACGGACTTATGATCCATACCACTATAACTGCCGCCCCACTCCATAGTGTGGTCATTGTAATCCCAGGTATCGTGAATATAGATGGTGGGCGGAGAGGTCGAGTCATCATAACCGTAGCCGATCATCGTATGCCCTATAACATGTATAAGCACCGGATAACCGCCATCTATTTCGGCTTGAAACTGACTGAAAGTAAAACCTGATGTGTTACCATCATAACCATAGATATATTGATTGTAGTTAGTTACGACAGTATAGCCTCTCGATTCGGCAAAGAGTCTGAGCCCATGACAACCATCACGCCTGCTTGGCTCACACCCTGTATAATCACTCAGGGGGGCTCCATTTGTATAATTGTAAAAAGTGGTTGAACCGTCACTATTATCAAGTTGTGACTGATTGGTTCCCATATAGTCGCCGGTGCAATCATTCTGGCTATGTTCCGTCCAATTTTCGATAAAAGGGTCAGGATCTCTATTGCCGTATTTCACCCAATAGTCATTAACATGTCCGTAGGTTGTTCGACCGTCAAGGTCTAGACGGGTAGCACTTAAAGGACACAATGCTTGGGTTTGACCATTGATAGAGGCGGTGCCCCAAGTCGCGTTGGTCAGAGGAAAGACCCCGCCATTGGTTGGACCAGTATACATAGATGAATAACCATTTCTATCGTAATAGCCAAACAACATCGCCGCAGAAGTTGCCGAACAACCAAAGCACCAGGTTAATGCTGGCACACTCAGGCTGCCAGTAGAACCCCTTGTCCCTTGCCGTTCTCTCTTGTTGACCAGGGACCGCTCATAACCGAGTGGAGGTTCCGGTGGCCCGGGGACTTCAATTCGTTCAATCCACAGACCGTTTTTAAAAAAACGGTCTGAAACGTATGGATCCAAAGATCGAATGCCATACTGATTTAGCGGCAGTGAGGAGAATCGACTCTCATTGTCCGTAGCTGAAAAAGCAGAAGATGTCGGTAATAAGGCTATTAAAATAATCAAAATAATATATTTTTTCATTGTACCTACTCAACTCTTCTTGTTGCTAGTAATTATATTTGGCCGCGCTTAAGCGGTCTGAGGCGCTATTCAGTTGACTCGCAAATTATAGTCCGAATAGCAGACTTAACTTTCATCGTATCTTAATAAACAAAAATTACAACTCAAAACAAGGCAATACCTGTTTTATGTCTTCCGCTTATATTAAAGATAAACTATTAAATATTTTAGTATTTTAGTATTTTACCGGGGAGGGGGAATCCTTGGCGTTTCGAAGATATTAAGAAAACGACAAGCTTTATCAAGATGTGATTCTATTATGGTGGTTGGTGTCTGGATAGTTACTATTTTGTAACTTCCAAGTAACAATTTGTAAATATTTGACTATTTTTTTGGACAGATTGGAGGTTCGGAGGTTCCGGAAGAGGTTTCGGGGAGAAGAGGACAGGTTCCGGGACACTACAGGTTCCGGGGACACTATACTTAATTAATGTGAATCAAAAAAGTTGGGTAAATATGTCTTTTCAAGACCTGACTCCGTTATGCTGAGGTTTTTTCCAGTTAGTCAACAACGTCCCTTAGACTCTCACTATTTTGTAACCTCCAAGTGATAATTTGTAAATATCCGACTACGGTTTATGGAAAGATTGCTTTAACCTCAGAGAACACTGAGAACTGCTGTTTTTCCTCCGTGTCCCCTGAATTTGCTGAAAATCGTCAATATGTGGTGGTTTTCGGTCGCGCATTATTTATGCTGAATAGTTAACTGTCTTTAAAAGTAACCGTTAAGTCGGTTTCGGAGCAGTGGATTTGGGCGTTCTCCCATTCCGGGTCGCCATTTAAAGCAGCATCGATCATGTTTTGCCAGCCGAAACAGCCTCGGCAGAAACCGACGTTGGGCTGCAGGCAAGGGGGCTGATCTCCGGGTTGAATAATTTTCAGGGTCGGTTTTTTTTCAGAGTTATTTTTGTTGTCGGTTTTTTTTCCCATTATCCAGGTTATCCAATGTATATTTAAAGTTGCTTGAGAGCCATTTTAGGCTTTGCTTCGCTCTCTTGAATGGGGTCAAAGCCTTGCATAAATGTTGCGCATTGACGCAAAGCATTGACCCCGACCGAGATAGAGTGAAGTTTTTGTCGCGGTTTTTGTTCGACCGGTCTCGGCTGGGGGCATTTCTTGACACTTGGCGGCCGAAAGGTTCGCGCAAAATCGAGATTTTAACCCGCCATTTGTCAAGATGTGACCCTTTTAAAATGGGCGAAGCGAACTTCACTCTAACTTTAGCCACTTAATAGGGTTGCGGGCAAAGACCGCATAAGATTTTAAATTTGCTCTTAAATCTTTTTCATTCCCGCCAGTATTTTTTGCGGAGTCAGCGGCAGATCCATGCACCGGTAGCCGGTGGCGGCGTAGACGGCGTCGGCGATGGCTGGGGCGGTCGGTGAGACCAGGCCTTCCCCCGCCTCTTTGGCACCGAAGGGGCCGTCGGGCTCGTAGGTGTCGACATGGACGGAGACTCCCGGCGGCATATCTTCGGCGCAGGGGATTTTATAGTCTAAGAATGTGGTGGTCAGGGTTTTGCCCTCTTTCATTATAAATTGTTCGCACAAGGCGTAGCCCAAGCCCATATGAACTGAACCTTCGAGCTGCCCCTCAACCGACATCGGATTGATCGGAGTGCCGCAATCGTGAGCCGTAGTCATATATTTGACTGCAACTGCACCGGTTTCTTGATCAACTTCGCATTCGGCAACCTGAGCGCCAAAGCTGAAAGCCGGGGTGACCAGGCCTTTATTACGTGGGGTGTAAGAGCCGTAGCCGATAATCGGATCACCGCGTTTAGCGCGTTGTGCCATTTTAACGGCATCGCCAAAGGTGACAGCCCGATCAGGGCGGTTGGCGGGATAGATTTTACCGTCGCCGCAACGCAGATCATGAATTACGTTAAGATCAAATTTCAAAGAGACCATTT
>JAGGWR010000217.1 GCA_021163445.1 Candidatus Tharpella aukensis | reverse complement strand
GAGTAAAATTAAATATTGTATTGAGTAGAGGAATAAGTTAATGGAGTTCGTATGCCATTATTTCATTTCCAATTCCAAAAGCGGCGTAAAATGCCTCGACTGCCAAGAATCTCACCAGTAGGAGTGCAGTTCACATTATCCAGCGTGGTAACAACCGTCAGGATTGCTTTGTATCCGATGAAGACCATGAAGCTTATGCCGGGTGGTTGAAAGATTATAGCCAAAAGTATAAGGTGGATATCCTCGCTTGGGTGATGATGACCAACCATGTTCATTTGTTGTGTACACTCCCCGACAACCCGGCGCTATAAGCCTTATGATGCAATCCTTGGGACGTCGTTATGTGCGGTATTTTAATTATGAATATCTGCGAAGCGGGACGCTGTGGGAAGGCTTTTACAAATCTTGCTTGGTTCAGAATGAACGTTATTTGTTGGAAGTTTACCGGTATATAGAGCTTAATCCGGTAAGAGCGGAGATGGTGACGGAACCCGAAGAATATCGTTGGTCAAGCTAGGCGCTAAGGGGGTAAGCCATCCAGCCTGTGTACGGCCACACCCCGAATATCTTGCACTTGGAAAAACGTCTTTAGAGAGACCGGAAAGCTATCGTGCTTTATTTGTCGATCATGTGGACGATTCTGAATTTTTAAAAGAAATAAGAGAGAATACGAACAAAGGGTTAGCGATTGGTTATGATCGACTTAAAGATGAAATCGAATTGCAGACCGGCGGGCGGGTAACAGCTAATAAGCGTGGACGGCCAGAGGGTTGGAGGGAATTGAAGATTTAATTTTACTCCAATTAACAGTAACTCCAGTCAAGATTTGACTTGTGGCGTTTGAGTTGTGTCCAATAAAATTGTTGAGGACTAATTTTGTTGGATTTTTTCACTGACATTGAGAATTCTCCATTATTAATAGCTGCTATTTTCTTTTTGCTCTGGCGCGTTACTTCACCAAACAGTACCTATTAAACGGTCGATTTAGTGACCATATCGACCAAGAAGGCATTCCTTCACATTGCGGTTATATTGGTAATTCTTTGGTTGATCATCCGATTCTATGTGTGAGGTTGTCGACTAATCAAAATGTGTGCAGTAGTGCACAGCAATAGCCCTAACTGACATGGGGATCATGAGTAAAAGCAATATTTATAGAAAAATTGATGTTGTAATGTTGGAAGTAAAAGAGGAAGTGTTATGAATATGGTGTCAAAAGAGCAAGCTAAAGAATTTGCATCCAAATGGCTACCCGCTTGGACGGGTAATGATCCTGAAAAACTATTGAACTTTTATTCTGATGATGCATTTTATCTGGATCCAACCATACCTAATGGTGTTAAAGGAAAAGAAGAGTTAAGGCCATATTTCTATAAGTTACTATCAAATAATCCAAATTGGGTATGGACCCAAATTGAAGGAATCCCGATGGAAGAGGGATTCTTGAACAAATGGCATGCTTTGATACCTGTTGGTGCCAAAAATGTTGAATGCATCGGAGTATGCTTTGTTCAATTTAATAGCGCGGGGAAAATCCGTAGAAATGAGGTTTATTTTGACACCAATGAATTGATTTCAGAGATTAAAGAATACAGCCAGCATTAGATTTGTGCATTAGGGGGCAATGTTGAATAAGATCAGAAGTATTTTTATCTGCAATAACACTTCCAGCCCGGCTACCGGATATCAGCAGAAACAGAACAACTAAAAAGACAATTTTTGATACACGGACAACGGATGAATTTACAAGCTCACTGTTTTACATAAATCATCCCGTCAAAATAGTATTCTCCCCAATAGGTTTGACCATTTTCGACATGTACCTGATAGCTGAGTGTATCAGAGGTTCCATCTTGGGAGTTGTAGAATATCGTACCCGCGCGTGGGGTTCCTTTAGCTCTCCAGGTGCCGCGATTGCTGTTGGCGTTGGCAGTGCTCCAGTTGGTCTCACCGGCCGCGCTGTTGCCAGCGGCAAAATCACTGTAATAAGCGTACTGCCCGTTACCCATCAACGTAATAATGGTATTGCCGCTCGAACGGATATCTTTCCACTCTCCGACCAGCCGGGGGAAGATATTACCCGCAGCTGTAGTAGCCGGATTGGTATTCCTGACAAAGAGCGCTTTAGTTCCTTCCGGGAAGGTCATTAGCAACCCTTTTTTGCTGAAATAATAGGGGTATGTAATCGCATGCCCATTCGCCTGCACTGTCACTTTATCAGCTGTACTGGTGTAGTAAGCCGTATCACCATTGAAATTGAGTTGGTTTTCGGAGATAAAGTTCAAAGTTATATCGCCGTTATTTGTCCGGCAGACCCAGTGACCGAGAAGGGTTTCTTGAGATTGTTTTTGTGACAGAATATTTTCATCCATATTTTTTGCCCTGGAGAGACCAGAGTTTCCGGAAGCTGCATCCGGAAATGCCTGTCGCCATTGGGTTGCAGCTGAGTTTTTCACTGCATCTTCACTTAGCTCCTGAGCCTGACTGTCTCCGGGGATAGCGCCAGCTATTACAAACGAAACAAGACAAAAAAACAGGCTGAAAATAGTCCCCCACATCGTAATTTTCTTCATTTCCCTCACCATAATCCTCAATAGTTCTGCCGGGCCGGAATTACACCCCGCACCCCGCCGCGCGGTTTTTCGACATCACCGTAGCGCCGGGGAATTAAATGAATATGAACATGAAAAATAGTCTGACCGGCGTCAACGCCACTGTTGAAACCGAGGTTAAAGCCGGAGATTGCAGGATCCTCAGCCAGTAATTTTTGCCGCATTTTCTGAACCAATTCCCAGACTTCGGTAATTTCGTCTGGACTTAATTCAAGGGCATCCGCAATATGTCGATAGGGGATAATCAGAGAGTGGCCCGGAGTTACCGGTGTTTTATCAATAATGACAAAAAAATTCCGGCTGCGGGCAACTATTGCAAGATTTTCCGGCTGGCAGAATGGACATTGAGGAGAAGGTTGCAGATCTGACATAATATTACCACTGCAGGAAATTATCGTTACAAGACATTGGAGAGAACAAACATACTGATTTTTCCCAAAATTTTATTCTGAACAAATTTTGGTTTATTATTGATGATACCTGTGTTAGTATCATTAGTAAGAGAAAAAATGAAGTAAAATCAATAGATTTCAACCAACTCTAACTGATAGTGTGCAAGAATGTCTGAATTATTACGCTGCGACGGCATTACCAAACATTTCGGCAACTACCGGGTCTTATCAGATATCAGTTTTTCTGTAAATACCGGTGAAATTCTTGGTATAATCGGGCCGAACGGGGCTGGCAAATCAACCTTGATGGAGTGCTTGACGGGATTGTTGCCTTTTGACAAGGGGATAATTTCCTGGCGCAAGCAGCCCATTTCACCGCAACAGACAAAACAGTTTATTTTCTATCTCCCGGATGGCATTCTCCCTTATGCGGAACAGCGGGTGGAGATTGTCGTAAAATTTTTTCAACAGATTTTTGCTGCCTCAAAAGTCCAGCTTGAGCAACTGGTTGAGCGACTTAACCTGGCAACAGTTTTAAAAAAACCGGTTCATTCGCTTTCTAAAGGCTATCGCCGCCGCCTCTTGTTATTAATCGGCTTACTTTCTCCCCAGCCACTGCTGCTGCTTGATGAACCTTTTGATGGCTTCGATCTGTTCCAGACGTTAGGAGTTATGGATTTACTCCGGGAAACACTCTCCGGCCGGACTCTGTTGCTCTCAATTCATCAACTGACGGAAGCGGAAAAAATATGTGACCGTTTTATCCTGTTAAACTCCGGTGTTGTTTCAGCGACAGGTTCGCTTTCGCAATTGCAACAGCAGGCGGGTATCACTTCTGGAGGTCTGGAAGAGGTTTTTCTTGCAACAGTCTAAATCACAAACTGCCCGGATACTGCTGCGGCAGGAGCTCCGCGTTTTATTATGTTCTCCGGCCTTATGGGGAATGCTGATTATTTTATCAGTGTTGACTGGATACAGTTTTATTCAAGCAGTTAATCTCTTCAGCCAAGCCAGCCGAACGGCTTTAGCCTACCCGGCTCTGGCCGGTGGAATGAATCCGCTGGAAGGTATTTTTGTCCCGACTTTCGGTGCCTATTATCTGGTTGAAACCCTGCTCCTGCCTTTTGTCATAATCCGCTTAATCGGCCAAGACAAACAAAACGGCACGCTAAAGTTACTACTGCAACTGCCGCTGTCGCCATTTTCCCTGAATGGACTGAAATTTATGGCGATGGCGGCCATCTGGTTATTGATCTTATTACCCGGGCTTTCGGTTTTCATTATCTGGCATTGCCTGGGAGGTGCGGTTTATCTTCCGGAAATCATCTGCCTGGGATTAGGACATACGCTCTATACTTTGACAATTGTCTCTATCGCTATGTTCGCCACGACCATCTCCGACTCTTTGCCAACTGCGGCTATGCTCTGTCTTGCCGCGACCCTGGGATCCTGGGTACTGGATTTTGCCGCCGGTAGCGGCGGTTGGCTGGCCAGCTTGGGAATCTGGTCGTTCACAACCCAGCTGCGCCAGTTTGAAAACGGGTTATTATCGACAAATTCCATCGTCTATTTCCTTGGATTATCCCTGCTGTTTTTCATCAGCGCTGCAATTTGGATTCAGCCCGGCCGCAGCCTGCTACATAAGCTGAAAGCACTGTTTTGTGCCACTGTGGTTTTGCTGATTGTCGTTGCCGGGGTTATGCAGGCACCGAAATTTCTGGATGTCAGCGTCAATCATAAACACTCCTTCAACCCGGCCGATACCAGGGCTTTACAACAGATGCAGAAGCCCTTAAAGATTACGATTCATTTAACCCAGGAAGATGGCCGTCTCTACGATTTTGAGCATGAGATTCTGGCGAAATTACGCCGTATCGTCCCGCATTTGCAAGTAGTCTTTGCTAAAATCCAAGCACCCGGCCTCTTCGGGGCTGCGGAAAATGACAATTACGGCTTGATTGAATATGATTATGCGGGTAAACATGAGCAGAGCTATTCCAACAGCACCCAAGAAGTTTTACCTCTGCTGCACGCATTAGCCGGGCAGAAGGTTAAACCGGATAAATTTCAGGATTACACTGGGCACCCACTGGTTACAGATGTCAACCTGTACCAATGGTGGTTTTATTTTGTACTGCCCTTGCTGTTTTTATTTTCAGCCTGGCGGGCCCGCAAACAATAGCTAGAAAAAGGAGAGTAAGATTATGAAAAGCAAAAAACTGAAACTCATGCTGATAGTCGGTGGTGCCCTGATTTTTTCAACAACAGGTCTATTTGTCGGCCAAAAATATTTTGTCTTGGCGCAATCGTCGAACCAGTTAGAGTCTCTACCGGCAGCAAAACCCGACATAAACAGGAATAAAGTTGCGAATCATTCTGGAAAAGATAAGAGACCGATGCAAGTTAAAACTAATCCGGGAACGCCCACAATTTACGACTTCTCTACAGAAACAATGGGCGCGATGCCGGTTACCTTTGCGCCAGCGGTAGGCAACTGGATCACCGGCATTGATAAAGACAATAAAGTCCTGGTGGTCGATGGCCGCAAATGGCGTAGAGGTCAGCCTTCCTCCGGCCTGGCAGATAAAGCCCGGGCCCTCTACGGCGAACGTTACGCCGAATTTCTTGATAATGTAAAAGCTTATGCCTACTACCCGTTTGCTGTAGCCCAATTGACGAAGAATTTCACCGATGGTGAGATAAGCGTTCGTTTCAAGGCCATCGCCGGTCGGATTGACCAGGGTGCCGGGATTCTTTTTGATCTTAAAACAAATGGCGATTACTATGCTATCCGCGCCAACCCGCTGGAGAACAACCTGGTACTGTGGCGTTTCAAACAGGGGCGCAGAAGTTCAGTCAGCTGGGTTCGCAATGTCCCGACAGCCAGCCGTAAATGGCATGAGCTGCAGGTGATAATAGACAAAAATCTGGTCAAAGGATATGTAAATGGCAAGCTCTATCTTACATACAAACTTAGTGAACCGGTATCCGGGAAGGTCGGATTATGGACCAAGGCGGATAGCGTTATCTATTTTAATGATTACACAGTAGTTGCCCAGTAATTAAAAAAAGAGGGGGAATAAACTGGCAAAAAAATTGCTGCTCGTTGTCTCTTTGAGCATTGCGGTTCGGCAAGAGACATAGGTCGTTATGTGTAAAAATAGCCAATTCATCTTCACTTTACATTACACAGTAAAACGATTATAGTGATGTGTAAACTAGACGGGAGGCATAATCATGGCTACAAATCTCGCACTTGACGATACGTTAATTGAAGAAGCAAAAACAGTTGGAAATCATCGAACAAAAAAAGGAGTTGTCACCGAAGCTTTACATGAATATATCCAACGTAGAAAACAATCAGAGATTCTCGATCTTTTTAACACAGTGGTTTTCGACAAAGACTATGACTACAAACAGCAACGAGCTGTAAAATGAAAATTATTGTAGACACTTGTGTATGGTCGCTTGCACTCAGAAGAAATACTGTTAAGAAAAACCCGTTCATTAATGAACTAAAAAATTTAATCGAAGAAATCCGCGTTCAATTTATAGGCCCTATCAGGCAAGAGCTTTTAAGTGGCATAAAATCAAAAAAGCAATTTGATACATTAAAACTGCATCTTGAAGCCTTTTCAGATGTTGAGTTGGAAGCAAAAGATTACGAGTTGGCAGCTGAGTACTTTAATGCAGCAAGGAAAAAGGGAATTCAGGGATCCAATACTGATTTTCTAATTTGTGCAATTTCCTCACGACGTAAAATGCCAATCCTGACTACGGATAAGGATTTTACTAATTTTCAATCTGTTTTTCCAATTAGTCTGCATCTTCCAAGAGGATAACTTTAATAAATTAAAAGGCCAAACAGGTTTTAAATTATGTCAGATGAAAAAAAAGCGGTTGTTCTTTTAAGTGGGGGACTTGATTCGGCGACGGTTGCGGCAATTGTCAGGGAGCAGGGTTTTGCTCTCTATTGTTTGAGCTTTCGTTATGGACAGCGGCAGGAGATTGAGGTTGATAAGGCCCGGCGTCTGGCCACTTTCTTTGGTGCCCGTGAACATCTGGTACTTAATCTTGATATGGGGTTGATTGGTGGTTCGGCCCTGACCGACAGGGCGATAGAGGTTCCCAAAGAGGGGGAGAGCCTGAATGTCGATGAGGTTATTCCGGTTACCTATGTCCCCGCCCGTAACACAATATTTATCGCTTATGCCGCTTCCTGGGCGGAGGTTGTCGGGGCTCGAGATATCTTAATTGGGGTTAACGCGCTTGATTACAGTGGTTATCCCGATTGCCGACCGGAATATCTGGCCGCTATGCAGCGCTCGATAAACTTAGGTACTCGTCAGGGTGTGCAAAATCCCGATTATTTCCGTTTGCAGGCACCGTTGATGGAGCTTAAAAAAAGTGAGATTATCAGGTGGGGAGTGAGTCTTGGGGTTGATTATGGAATGACGATAAGTTGTTATGATCCCGATTCGGCCGGGCGGCCATGTGGATTATGTGACAGCTGCCGCCTGCGCGAAAATGCTTTTCGCGAGGCGGCTCTGGTTGATCCGGCTAAGAATCATTCCGGGATGGCAAAGTAAAATGTTCAGATGCGAGGCGCCGGGAACCTGAAGAATGAGGCGTACGAGTAGTACGCCGCAGTGATGAAGGTTTCCGGGCAACGCTGTGAGCGTTAGCGAGGAAGTACTCTTGGGGTGCGAAGCAGGTGGATATTTTTCGACGCCATCAATCTCGGCCGCCGCCGACGATGCGTAACATCATCAAAAAGAGGTTAATGAAATCAAGATAGAGGGTCAAGGCACCCATAATGGCGCCTTTCCCGTTCGCGCCTTGAGTATGGGCCAGCTGTTTCAGACGCTGGGTGTCGTAGACCGTCAAACCGACAAAAACCAGAACCCCGATATAGCTGATCATCATGCTCATTTGTGAACTCTGGACAAACATGTTGACCACGGAGGCGATGATAATGCCGATTAACCCCATGAAGAGAAAACTTCCCATCGAGGTTAGATCCTTTTTGGTCAACATGCCGTAGGCGCTGCTGGCAATGAAGGTGCCGGAGCAGATGAAGAAGGTTGAGGTAATAGTTGAACTGGCGTAAATCATGAAAATTACTGACAGCGTGGCACCGTTAAGCACGGCATAGAGGATGTACATGGCAACCGCCGTGCTCCTTTGCAGCTTTTCGATTTTTGCAGCCAGCGTGAAAACCAGTCCTAATTCACCGAAGATAAGTCCGTAAAAGACCAGTTTGTTACCAACGATAAGATTCAGCATGCTTGGGCTGTTAGCCACGAAATAGGCGACAAAGCCAGTCAGGGCCAGACCGACTGCCATCCAGTTGTAAACGCTGTAGATAAATTCATTAACGGCGGTTGTCTCTCTGTTGCTTTGCAGGCTTACGCTTTGCATAGTACGTTCTCCAAATTTTTTATTGATGGCGTCGTAAAAAGTTCCGATATCCTGCGCTGTTGTGGTTCTCTAGACACTCGACATACTACATGTATGGTCTCGCGCCTAGAGAATCACAACATCTTGCACCCCAAGGGCACTTCCTGCGGGGCGTCTATCGAAATTTTTACTTAGCCATCCCATGATTTTTTTACGAATGCATCACTTATTGATTCTTTCAATGACTTCCGGATACCGGCTTTCGCCGGTATGACGGCTATGAGACCGTTTTTTTACGAGAGCATTCTCAGCAATTTATTAATGGAACACTCATTTGTCAATCCCTGCCGACGTTATTCCATCTATTATCTTTACACTGAAACCAGTTGGGGTTCAGCCTCTTTTTCCAGCAGTTTTATTGCCAGTCTGATGATATCCTCATCCGTGATAATGCCGACTAGGTGACGTTGGTCATTAATTACCGGCAGGCAGCCAAATTTATTTTCCAGCATGCTGCTGATTGCCTCCTTTAGATCCGTTGTTGCCGTGGTTGTAGAAATATCGGTGCGCATAACATCCTTGATTGGGATGTGGCGATCAAGTTCACTTTGTTCCCGGGGGTCGATATCAGCCAGCTTTGAAATTGAGTAGGCCAGGAGGTCGCGATGGCTTAAGAGCCCGACAAACTGTTCATCATCATCTAGTATCGGGACATGGCGGACTCTCACTGTTCGCATCAGTAGCCGTACAACATTGAGGGTTTGATTGGATTTTAAGGGGAATATATCACGGGTCATGATGTCGGCGACACGTCTCATAAGGATAGCTCCAAGTAGTGAAAACCGGGTAACGAATTAAATTTATAGACGAGGTTAAACCTGCCATATTTAGGGAGGGAATTCAAGGAAAAATTTATCTTTTCAGTGAGTCCTTAATAAAAATAAGAGTGCATAACGCAAAAAAGACGGATATAAATCCGTCTTTTTTGGTCGATAGGCTGCACCTGTCGAAATAATTCTTTAAACTACTCTTTGATCAGCATGGTGGCCGGGTCAAGTGCGAGATCTTGGGCCGAGATGGCACCACTGCCTTTTAAAACATTGAGTCTGATTTCATTATTTTGGGGCTCAAGTTTAATCACAACATCAAGCAGGTCGGCGAACTCGGCTATCTGAACCGGTATGCCATCGTTGTCAGGCTCTTCATGGCGATGGCTGCGAACCGTAAACCAGATGTGTGATTTAAATTTTTCAGAGAGCTCTTTCAAGGCATGGAGATCGGCGCGTTTCATCTGATCATTGAAAGGTAAGCCATCAATTAAGATCATCTGGGGGTGGAAAATGTCCTGATCAGCCAGCTCGGTCAGGCGTTCATCAAGGCGCGGAACACTGAAGCCGTCAATATTAAACGTCATAATAAAGCGTTGGGGAAGGAGTTCGTTCCAGAGATCATCGATTTTGTCGATCTTGTACTGGACGCCGATATTGTTGAATACCTCTTTGTACCAGAGGCTGACCTTTCTTACCGGGTCTCCAAGACTGATATGAAGGGCGTTATCATCTTTGAGGAGTGAGTTCAAGGCGAGCTGCACCAGCAAGGCGGTTTTGCCGACGCCAGCCCGGGCGACAACGGCTCCTAAACCGCCTTCCGGCAGGATGTAACCATTTTCGTCACTTACGGAGCGTAAAGGGTTACGCATCATTAAATCTTTTTTTAACATTATAAAATTCCTCTCTCTAAGGTAGATTACCTGAGCGGTTTGATCTTGCACATTCATTAAGCGGCGCCTTTGCCCTCTTCAGCTTTTTTCTTCTGGAGCTCTTCAGTGATACTTTGCGGCACCTGACGGTAGTTGGCGAACTCCATGGTAAATTGAGCTTTACCCTGAGTACTGGAGCGTAAAACAGTTGAGTAGCCGAACATCTCGGCTAGCGGAACCTGGCTTTCGACAACACACATGGGGCCCTCTTCCTGAGCTCCGAGAATTGTCCCGCGACGCTGGTTGATAGTTCCCATTACCGTACCCTGGAATTCGGTCGGGGTTTCGATAACTACTTTCATGATCGGTTCATGGATAACCGGTTTCGCTTTTTTGTAAGCTTCTTGAAAAGCCCCGCGAGCTGCGGCCTGAAATGCCATCTCTGAGGAGTCGACCGAATGGGACGCACCATCATTGATCTCAACCCGAATCCCGGTAACCGGGAATTCCATTAAAGCACCTTTTGTGAGGCCAGCCTTAAAACCTTTTTCACAGGATGAGATAAATTGGGTCGGAATTGAGCCACCCGTAACTTTATTGATAAATTCAAATTCACCTTCACTGTAAGGTTCCATATAACCGGCAACGCGGCCGTATTGACCGGAACCACCAGTCTGTTTTTTGTGGGTGTAGTTGAACTCGGCCCGTCTTGTAATTGTTTCACGGTAGGCAACCCGGGGTTGTCCGGTGGTGACTTCGGCATCGTATTCGCGGCGCATACGTTCAACATAAACTTCCAGATGCAACTCACCCATACCTTCAATAATGGTCTCGTTGGTTTCATCATCGACAAACGTCCGGAAAGTCGGATCCTCTTTAGAGAACCGGTTCAAGGCCTTGGACATGTTGATCTGAGCTTTGTTGTCTTTGGGGATGATCGCCAATGAAATGACCGGATTAGGGACAAACATTGAGGTCATCGAATAGTTTAACTTAGGGGCGGCAAAGGTGTCTCCCGAGGCGCAGTCGATGCCGAAAAGGGCTCCGATATAGCCAGCCTGAATCGAGTTGATATCTTCCATCTGGTCTGCATGCATGCGTACCAGGCGGCCGATTTTAAGCTTTTTGCCGCTTCGGGTATTGATCAGGGTGTCGCCTTTAGTAATCGTGCCCTGATAAACCCTTATATAGGTGAGCTGGCCGTATTGACCATCTTCAAGTTTAAATGCCAAGGCGACAATCGGATCGTCGCAGGAGTTGCCAAGGATAATCTCTTCTTCCTCATTGTCAAGATCGAGAGCGATATTGGTGACTTCGGAAGGATCCGGCAGCAGTTGAATACAGGCGTCGAGCAGAGGTTGAACCCCTTTGTTTTTATAGGCTGAACCCATATAGACTGGGGTTACGGCCCGGGTCAAAACCCCTTTGCGCATGGCACTTAAGATCATTTCAGGGCTGATTTCTTGCTCTTCAAGGAAGGCATCGGCGAGAATGTCGCAGTAGTTGGAGGCCTCTTCGAGAAGCTCTTCCCGTTTGAGTTCGGCTTTTTCTTTGAGTTCGGCCGGAATCTCTTCAACCCTTAAAACTTCGCCGTTGTCACCATCAAAGTAAGTCGCTTTCATCGAAGCCAGATCAATCACCCCTTCATGTTCAGCTTCAAGGCCGATAGGGAGCTGCATCATAACCGCATTGTGACCCAGTTTTTCTCTTAATTGATCAGTAACTCTTTCCGGATTAGCACCGCTGCGGTCACATTTATTAACAAAGGCGATACAGGGAACCTTGTAGCGTTTCATCTGCTGGTCAACCGTAATCGACTGCGACTGAACCCCGCCGACTGCACACAAAACCAAAATGGCACCATCTAAAACTCTGAGAGAACGTTCAACTTCAATTGTGAAATCAACGTGGCCCGGTGTGTCGATAATGTTAATTTCATTATCGTCCCACTCGCAGAAAGTTGCAGCCGAGGCGATGGTGATGCCTCGCTCTTTTTCAAGCTCCATCGAGTCCATGGTGGCGCCGACGCCATCTTTACCTTTGACATCGTGGATTGCGTGAATTCTCTGGGTGTAGAAGAGAATTCTTTCAGTCAGTGTGGTTTTGCCCGAGTCGATATGGGCGCTGATTCCGATGTTGCGAATTTTGTTTAGCTCAGTACTCATTTTCTTTTCACCTTTTTAAATCTTTATCGATAGTCATGTGTGACTTGGCGTTATGACCACAATAATCACACCTGTAATAAAAAAGAGCGCCTGCAATCTTGCGACGGCAGGCGACCAGTTCAACCATATTCTATATGGATTATTTACTGCAAAGGGTAACGACGTGCCGGCCTGAAAAATTACCGTTAGCCGGGCATTTACCGATACTCAGACCGGATAAGCACGCGGCGTATACTCCTTTATAACGTAAATTGCAAGGGGAAAGACGATAAAAATCAAAAAATACCTGGTTTTAGTTAAAAAACGGCCCCTACTCGCGTAGGTAATGAGATATTCCCGGTATCTGTTGACGGTTGACGACGAGAAAAAGCTTGTCGCCGGGAAAGACTTTGTCATTGCCTCGGGGCATAATTATTTTGCCGGTTTTTTCGTTAAGGATACCGGCAAAGACACAATCATGTGAAAAAACATGAATCTGTGAGAGATCAACAATGCTGATTCCGTCAACCGGGCCGTTGCCGGGATATTTTGCCATGACCAGCAGGGTGTCCCCTCTTAAATGGGTGATGATCTGGATGTTGGGGTTTTCAAGCTCCATCATTATCTTGTTCTGGAAGAGCTCAATCATATTACAGATTGTCGAAACCCCGGCAAAACGATAGGCTTCAGCGTAATCGGGGTGCCGCATTTTGGCCATAATTTTGGGGACGCCGAGACTGTGAGCCAGCAGTGAAAAAGCGAGGTTGTCACTGTCGCGATAGAGGGTGCCGATGGCAACATCGGCTCTTTCGATGCCAGCCTCTTTTAATGTAAGGATGTCGGTGGCCCCGCCGTTAATGGTGATGATGCCGGTTTCGGCATACAATTTTTCACAACGGGCCTGATCTTGTTCAATGATGACCACATCATCTTTGCGGTTGGCCAGCATTTGCCCGACATGGGCCCCACCGACGCCGCCTCCGGCAATAACTATATACATGATCTATTTCCTCTCAATTTTAGTGCTTGACCGAAAACCGCCAATTTCCTCGATTGCTGCGTTAGGCTTAAATTTTAATCCTCGGAATACTTAATGTATGCCTGTGGTTAAAATCCTCGCCTGCCTTGCACTCAAGAAAATTGTCAGGTTTTCGGTCAGGCACTGATTTATCTTCTTGCCAGACGAGCTATGAGGACAAAAATTGGTAATACCTCCAGACGTCCGGCCAGCATTCCGAAAATATAGCTGATTTTAACGCACGCCGGAAAGGCAGCCAGTTCCGGGGTTGAAAAAAAGAATGGCCCCATATTGCTGACTGCCGAGAGCATTCCGGAGAGTGCTTGCCAGCCGTCAAGGTCAGTGCAGGCCAGGGTTAGTGAAGTGCCGATCCAGATTAGGCCGATCCAGGCAAAAAGCAGAGCGCAGATGCGCCTGATTTCTCGTGAAGGGATGATTTTCCCCTGGATAACCAGGGGGATGATCGCTTTGGGTGGTAGTGAGAGCTGTTTAAGTTCGCTGACCAGGGTCTGCCAGAGAACGCCTAAACGCAGCACTTTGAAACCGCCTGCGGTCGAGCCGATACAGCCGCCGACAAACATTAACATGAGGAATACTTGTTTAGCCAGGGCAGGGTAGTAAGGGTCGCTGATATTGCGGGTGGCATAGCCGGTACTGGTGATTACCGAGATGGTCTGGAAAAGAGTGGTACGAAAATGGAGATGAAAAGTTGACCATGACGAGATCAGTTTATGGCCGTGGGAGATGTAGATATCGACCCCGATCAGGATAAATGATGCGAAGATGATAAACCAGAAGAGGCGCATCTCGAAATCTTCGTAAAGAGCTCGCCAGTTGCCGTGGCTGATCTTGTAGTGAAGCAGAAAATTGGTGCCGCCCATGAGCATGAAAAAAATCATCGTGTATTCAATGAAGGCGCCGTATTTGAAATTGCTGAAATAGGCGATTGAGGCATCATGGGTTGAGAATCCGCCGGTTGAAACCAGGGT
Organism: Candidatus Tharpella aukensis; assembly: GCA_021163445.1. Lineage (GTDB taxonomy): Bacteria > Desulfobacterota > Anaeroferrophillalia > Anaeroferrophillales > Tharpellaceae > Tharpella > Tharpella aukensis. The sequence continues at coordinate 1,319 of JAGGWR010000217.1, read as the reverse complement.
CAAGGTGTGATTTATGGCGTCAAAAAGGGTCATTCCGCTCAGGTAAAGGAGAATGAATGCAACTACGGTCATGCTGGCATAAATGATCCAGATGATTTTGACCGTATTAAAAATCCCGGGTACCGGTCGACTGCTGCGAATCTTATTACTTTCGGCACTGAAGAGGGTTGCCGCCGTACTGCCGCCGCGAAAACTGACGGCGAGAAAAAAGGTCAAAATTCCGATGCCGCCGATCCACTGGGTAAATGAGCGCCAGAACAGCACCGCTGGCGGCATCTCATCAAGGCCGGTAAAGATTGTCAGACCGGAGGCCGTTATTCCGCTGGTAGCCTCAAAAAAAGTATCAATAAAGGAGTGATCGAGTAACAGATAGAGAGGAATGGTGCTGGCGAGAGAGACTACGATCCAGGCCAGAGCCGTAATAATCATACCGTCCTGGATGTTGGGAACCTTGTCCGGCAGGCGTCGCGCCATAAACATGCCGATGGCACTGACGAGCATCCCGGGAACCATAAAGGCGCCAATGACACGAGGCGAGACCTCAGGCCCCGGGAAGAAAATATGAACCAGAGCCGGAACCATCATGGCAAAGCCGAAGATAAACAGCAACGACCCCAGGTAGTTTAAAATTGTCAGGCTGGCGACAAGTCTTTTTATCATATTCGTGAAAACTGTTTATTTCACCACGAAGAGACAAAGAGGGCGAAGAAAACCCTTCGTGAGCTTCATCTCTTCGTGGTGAATCTATAGAAAACCCTGCCATCATTTAAAATAATGCGTTTGCTTGTCAGTTATACCTGAGGATCGTAACTCTGACAAGAACAATATCAAGGGAGGAGAAATAGTTAGGGTTCATAATTGTTTACTTCAAGTTTTCACCTTAAATTCGCGATAAATGGCGGCGAACTTTGCTTTGCTTGCAGCGCAGCTTTTTATGAGCTCTTACGCCCTTAATAAGGTAAAAGTATGGATTAATTCCGGGGACAGATTAATTCCGATAATTCCGCGATAATTCCGGGGACACCCTACTTAATTATTCCCCGTAATTCCCGTAATTCCGGGGACACCTTACTTAATTATTGACCGTTGACCGATACTCAAGGCTAGACTTTTATGGGTGTGGTGTATACACTTTTACATAGCATGGTACTGGAAGAGAGAAATTACGGTTGTCGGTTAAGTGCTACCGACTATCATGAAACGATGCTGCCGCAACTGCGGAAATCGTAGCCCTTGAAGGTTTCGGTTTTCAGAGTTAGTCGTTCCGGTTCAAGAAAGGCGAAGAAATCTTTGAGCGGGTGGGCGGCAAAGCTCTCTTT
>JAGGWR010000050.1 GCA_021163445.1 Candidatus Tharpella aukensis | reverse complement strand
TGGGAAAATCTGATATTGTTGTAACACCACATGATCTGTATCTGCGCTTGGGAACAGATAATAGATCCAGGCAAGAGGCTTATTTAGAGTTGTTTGATAGTGAACTGAATGAAAATATATTGAGTGATATACGCCAGGCAACGAATAGATCATGGTTGTTGGGAAGTGATCAGTTTTGTGAAAGTATAAAACCTTTGGTCAATCGGCAGATGCAGCCAAAACCGAGGGGTGGTGATAAAAGGTCGAAGAGATACATCGGTTAGCGTTATATCAATCGAGTCTGACCCTATTGCTTTCCGATAAAACGAGAAGATGAACGTGTCATCTCTGAAAACCGGGAACAATTCGCGCAAGCGGTTTCCCGGCGTGACCCTGATTGTCTTGACCGGCTCAATGAATCCACAATATCAACATTGCCATTAAATTTACGCGAAAAAGCCCATTCTTTAAAAGAGAAGATTGGCACTTTGCTGTTGGATGACAGCAACGGTCGACGTTTCATTGTGGCACCCGGCCCGGAACAGGGCCTCGGGCGGGGTGAAGAGTGGCTTTTTTAAAGATTGACGATAGCCGGGCTTTTCTGGTTCATAATCGACAAGTCGGCAACCCTACCCTGGTCAATGGTAATAAATGCAATGTCTAGCCTTTGGCTGTTCGCGATGAAATCGCCTTGAGTTCGGCAACCCTTGTCAAAGTAAAATCGTTGTTTAGAGATGGCGGTGTAGCTCTTGAAGTGATCGACGGGCCGGATGCCGGTCGCAGTTTAATAATTTTCAATTGTGAATTGGCGTTGGCCGGATCCCGGGATGGTTCGTTATGGGAAACTAAAGTACAATTGACAGGTATCTCCATTACTTGGCAAAAGGAGCGCTACGTACTGGTTATTGAAGCGGCTGCCGAAAAATCAAAACTAAGCCTGTGTAATAGTAAGTTCACAGACAATTTCGAGCTCGCCCCCGGAAGCAATCTAGTGTTGTGTGATGGTGATCAATTATGTAATGCCTCAGGTAACGCTCTTTTGGTTGTGAAATTTACGTAAAAAAGAAGAGATGAAAATATCAGAAGCAAGAAAAGGGTCAGGTCTTGAAATGCAATATTTTTTTATAAATGTGTTATTGCAAAACCTTAACTCCAAGCTTCACAATAGTTGACATGTTACAACAAAAATGTGTATAACATGACACACTAGAAAGAAAAAAAGGAGAGATGATGGAAACCGTCAGGATTAATATAACTATACCTGTGCCTTTGCTTCGCCAGTTGGACAAACTTACTGCCGACCGAAAAAGAAGCCGGTTTATCAGTCAGGCAATTGAATCTAAAATTAGAGATATGAATGAAGGAAAGCTGGTAAGAGAGCTTAAGGAAGGATATTTGGCAACCCGCAAAGAAGCTCTGGAGTGTACAGAAGAGTTTTCTCCCCTTGATCTTGCAGGATGGAATGACTATTAAGCGAGGCGACCTCTATCTGGCGGCTCTTGATCCGGTTATCGGTTCTGAAATCGCGAAAACCCGGCCCGTGGTAGTGGTCTCAAACAATTCGAACAACAGGTACGGCACAACAGTTACAATTGTTCCGATAACCTCAAAAAAAACTTCGAAAACCTATCCATTTGAGCTTTTTTTACCCAAAGGCAGTGGTAATTTGCCGAAAATTTCCAAAGCCAAAGCCGATCAAGTTCGCACCCTCGATAAAACCAGATTAATCAAATATATCGGTAATTTGGATAGTGAGATGAGTGATCAGTTGGACAAAGCTCTGAGGATTCATCTTAACCTCTAGCCCATCAGGAGAATAATTAAATGGTAAAACTTGGAATAAATGTTGATCATGTCGCCACTGTCAGGGAGGCTCGGGGCATCAGTGAACCGGATCCGGTTGCCGCCGCCGTCTTGGCTGAACTCGGCGGGGCTGATGGTATTACGGTTCATCTGCGTGAAGATCACCGCCATATTCGTGAACGTGATGTTCGTTTATTGAAAGAGACGATTAAGACCAGATTAAACCTTGAACTCGCCCTGGCTCCGGAAATTCTTGATTTTGCCCTTGAGATTAAACCTTATACGGCAACCTTTGTCCCGGAAAAACGAGAAGAATTAACCACGGAAGGCGGACTTGATGTAATCACTCACCGAGCCAAACTCGAACCGGTGATCAGAAAATTTCAGGATGCAGGCATTGTCGTCAGCCTCTTTATCGATCCCGACCCCGACCAGATTGAAGTGTCAGCTGAAATCGGAGCCGAGTTTATTGAGATTCACACCGGTCGCTATTGTGATGCAAAAAGTGAAGAAGAGCTGAAAAAAGAGTTCTCCCTGATTGATCTGGCCTGTGTTACAGCTTCCAATCTTGGTCTCAGGATTAACGCCGGACACGGTTTAAACTATCGCAATGTGGTGCCCATCGCCAAACTACCGGGTATCGAAGAGCTTAATATTGGACATAGTATTATCGCTCACGCAGTTTACGTTGGCCTTGAACGGGCTGTGCGGGAGATGAAAGCCTTAATCTCATGAGTATCATTGGTATCGGCAATGACATTGTCAAGGTCAGCCGGATTGAGAAACTGGTTGACCGTTATGATCAACGTTTTTTACAACGTGTTTTCACCGTGGCGGAAACGGCCTATGCCTCCGGTAAAGCCCGCCCCGCCCTGCATCTGGCAGCCCGTTTTGCCGCCAAAGAAGCTTTTGTCAAAGCCTTAGGCTCCGGCTTGCGGGAAGGTTTGAATTGGTGCGATATCGAAGTCGTTAACAATGAGCTTGGTCAACCCCAACTAAAACTCTACAACTACGCCCGACAAGTGTGTTATGAAAAGCGTAATGCTACCACCTGGCTGAGCCTGGCCCACGAACAAGAGTTTGCCATAGCCTTTGTCGTGCTGGAAACCCAGCCCAGTTAACCAAAATCTAAATTGGTAAAATGAAATGACATTGCCCGGAAATTTGCTGACAACCGCAATGGCGGTTATGCCCCATACCGATATTGATGAAGCCCTGAAACTGGCTCTTTCGCTCGATATCCCCTTCTGGCCGCAACTGCCCCTCTATAATTATTACGAGGATATGTATGTCCAGGCCGCCGAACACTTTCCCGGCATTATTCTGGATATGGAAAAGAAGACTTTACGTTTTTCAACCGACAAATTTATTGACGAATTGGAAGAGACTCTGAGCCATTTCGAAGAGCCCGAATATTTTGACGTCAGTCCCCAATATTCAGCGGTTTATCACAAATTTCTGGAACTTGATTTAAAAGATAGACCTGCTATTCGCGGCCAGCTCGAAGGCCCGATCAGTTTCGGTTTTTTTATCAAGAATGAGAATGACCGCCCCATCCTTTTTGATGATACGGTACGCCCTTTCCTCTTTGAGTTTATGTCTAAACGGGTAAATGTTCAATTGGCCCGCCTTAAGAAAAGAAATCCTAACGCCTTCATGTTTATTGATGAACCCGGTCTCCAGTTTCTTTTCAGTGCGATGTCGGGTTACAGCGATGTCCTGGCCCGGGAAGAGATCAACAATCTTTTCAGTATGATCGATCGTCCCCGAGGAATCCATCTCTGCGGTAATCCGGATTGGGATTTTCTCTTAGGTTTCGATATGGATATTGTCTCGATCGATCTCTATACCAACGCCAAAGTTCTTCCCCTCTACAAAAAATCAATCATCAATTTTATTGAACGTGGCGGAACCATCGTTTGGGGAATTGTTCCGACCAACATCGAACCGTTCAATAAAGAGACTCACGAAACCCTGATAAAGCTGCTTGAATCAACCTGGCAAGGTCTCTACGATGAGGGCCTGGATCGTGATTTATTGCTTTCCCGGAGCCTGCTTTCACCGGCGACCTGCTGCCTGATCAATCCGGACAAGCAAAAGACCGTCAACCTGGCATTTACAAGTTTAATTCAACTTTCAGAGTCGTTACGCGAAAAATATAAACTGTAATGAAGATAGAACGTGCTATAGATTTTCTTCTTGGCCTCAGTGAGAGCCCGGTTCTCTTATCCCTGGTCAACCGTTTTGCGGTCAATAAAAATCGCATTCAGCGGGAAAGGCTGATTGCGGCAGTCACGAAATATCTGTTGGTTGATTATGGACGCGATGGGATGTTCGGAGATCTTTCGGTCTTTGAAGCCAAAAGCCTGCAGCTCATGCATGACAATATCCTCCTGCGCCGCCTGAAGGGACGGGCTGAAGGGACGGCGGGAGAACGTCAAAACAACCTCAAGTTATCCATCAATAATATCGAGCAAAGACTTGAAACTCTTAAGAAACTTGAAGGGCCAGACTCATTACGCTTTCTTTCAAGCCTCTATCTGGAAGATATCGCACCCGATTTCAATCCCGCCTTTCTCATTCTCTTTAGAGCAGTTTCCAGCCGCCTTTTTAACAATTTTGTCAACTCGATCAGGGCTGTCGAAAACACTCCCGGAACCATAGACGAAGTTCGTCGCCTGCTTGGCAATGAACCGGTCTTTTTCATCGCCAACCACATCTCCAACGCCGACCATCTGCCGATCCTGTTTGCCCTGAACCGGGCCCGCCTGATCTCGCCGGTGGTTATCGCCGGGAGTAACCTCTACCGGGGAATATCAACCAAAATTCTTCCCAAAATTAACGTCTGCCAGCTCAAGCGCGACGACATGATTGAGAAAAAAATTAAATGGCTCGGTAATCCTGTCTATATCGAGACTTTCAAACAGCATAATCAGTATATGTGGCTCCATAATGAACCCTACCTCTTCTACCCGGAAGGCGGGCGTTCTCGCAGCGGCAAAATCCTCAAACCCAAAGTCGGAATCATTAAAAATGTTTTCGACTTTGTCAAAAAAACTCGCCGCAGCGTTCATTTTGTCCCGCTTTCCCTCTCCTACGCTTGCGTTCCGGAAGATCTAGCCATTGAAGAGAGCCGCAAAGGTGTCAATATCAGCTATGGTGATCTCATCCAACAGCTGGTCAAGCTCAATCGTGAATATGGTCGTTTTAAAGATACATCAACCTACGTCAACGTTGACCTTCCGGTAAAGGTTACAGCCGACAAACTGCCCGATCTCGAAGAGTTCAGTTGTGATCTTATGAGCCGGGTGCGTGACGGAATCCGGACAACTCCGACCTACGAAATTGCGCCGATGATTCTCAACCTGTGCGCAGCCGGAGAGCAAAAAACCAGTTTCTCGATTGAAGAACTCAAAAACGCCGGGCCCAATTGTGACTTAAAAAAAATGACAATTGGCCTTGACATATTTAGTGCCAAAAAATTTATTCAGCCGGGCCCGGAGCCGGGCTCTTACGAAATCATAAACCCGGATCTGCTTAAGCAGTATGCCAATCGCACCGAATGTGACTTTTAAGAGTGTATCAGAAAAATAATGAAAAAAGATGAATTACGGATTTATGAATATGCGCTTGCTGAAGGCTGGTCGGTAATGGCCGGCCATAGTGACAGTGATAATGATAGATTGAGCCTGAAAATAGCGCGGCCGGAAGAGTGGTGGTTTCATGTCCGGGGCATGCCCGGCAGCCATGTGATTTTGCGCTGTCCGGAGAGTGGACAAAAAGAACCTGACAAGGAGATGCTCAAACAGGCGGCGGCAGTTGCGGCCTGGCACAGCAAAGCCCGATCCGGCGGCGTTGTGGCGGTCACCTGTACAAAAGCAAAATTTGTCGGCAAGCCGCGTGGAGCCAAACCCGGCACCGTCAGCGTACGCAAAGAGACAGTGCTCAAAGTTCGCCCAAAACTACCGCCCGGCGAAATGAAATAGAAGCACCTGCAAAACCCCGATCAAAGCGCCAACCAGAGCCCCGAAAATGTTAATATACCTGAAATGTTCTTGCATAACCCCCAAAAGAAGTTCTTCGACCTTAATTACCGGCAGCTGGTTAATCCGCTCTTCGACAATATTTTTGACCTCGAAACGTTCACTCAAGCGGGGCAACTCTTCGGCTAGATGCCGCTGGGCCTGCTGGTAAAAGAAATCGATCAGGGGCTCATTGATGGTGCCGGGCAGATAGTGCGACAAACGTCCCACCGACCAACTATGAAACCATTGATCAAAGCGCAAAGCCAAAACCACCGCCAGGCGGCGTTTGACTTGTCGCGAACGCAAAATCCTACAGATATGATCGCTAATTTGCCCGGCAACCCTCTCCTCCACCGTCTCCACTCCCCAGCTTTCAAGGATCTCACCCAGTGGCTTACGGCCTAGAGGCCCCATAAATTCTTGCATAATCTGCGAAAGTCGCTCGCTCCATGACCCCGTGGTCAGATGGCCGAGCAATTTCTTTTTAATAAAACCCCAGCCCCGGCTGACCCGGGTAAAAGAGAGGCGCCCGGAAAGTTGGGCCGGTGACATAGCCAGCAGGGCGGCCAGACGTTCGGCCAACAAATTAAAAACCTTCTCCTGCCACTCCGACTGCTGCATAGAGGTTGCCAGATCTTTAGCAACATCATCAACCAAGTGGTCGATTTTATCTTTGATCTCTTCGTCCGACAAGGCCAAGCTCGTAACCAGGCGGCGCCAGAATCCCATATTATCTATATAAACATTGATTCCCTGGTGGATTTTATTCTTTAAACGCAGCCTGATAACCGGGTCATAAAGCAGACGGCTGAAATGGATCATCAAATTGGGCAATTCCCGGTGCAACTCAGTCAATAAGGCGGTCTGCAGGTCGGCGGGCAAAATTTCACCTAAAGGCTTTTCAGAAGCGAGCAGTAACTCTCCTAAACGGTCTATTTCGGTCTCAAGCCAGTCTCGCAACGGTTGTGATTGTAAACCTTCATGGATCATAAGCGGCAACTTTTTAAGTAGCTGTTGCCGCATTGGATCAGAAATCAGCTGGTCAAGATCGGCAGCCAACAGATGACGGATCAGCTCGGTAACTGGGGTATGTAAAAGCAGTCGCAAATCGGGATGCGTAACCGCCCAGTCAATAACTTGATAAGCCGGGCGCCGGCCGCGCCCCCACCAAGCCCGCCAGGTCGGTTGTAAAGTTTCAGGAATTAACGTTGCCGGAGTCCCAAAATCGGTTTCAATAAATTTGTTAAAGCGTTCCGCCACCCAGCGATAGAGAGCGTCATCAACCGCCGTGCTTTGCAAGCGCCCGAGAATAACTTCACGGGTCAAAAGATGATCACCAACCATATCAGCAATACGAAGAGCCAGCTCCCGGCGCCGGGCCGGAATAATTCCCGGCGTCAAAGGAATCGGTAAACCCAAAAGATATTTCTTCGTCAAAGGGCGAAAAAGCATACGAATGGCAAGATAGTTGGTAAAATAACCGATTATAGCCCCGGCAATCGGGGGCACTACATAGGGCCACCAGGTAAAATCTTGCAGAGGTGCTAATAATTCCATGGCTTATTTATAAATCTCCTTGTCATAGAGAAAAAATTGCGTTACAACTTTGATGGCGTCGTAAAAAGTTCCGATATCCTGCGGTGATGTGGTTTCCCCGACACTCGACATACTACATGTATGGTCTCGCGCCTGGAAAACCACATCACCTTGTCTATCGAAATTTTTACTTAGCCATCCCGAAACTTTTTACTCATGAATGGGGGTCGGTGTAAAGTTAAAACCGGTTAGTGGTTATATGGGCTTCGCCCGGCTTCGAGGAGGTTACCCCAAGGGCACTTACTCGCTATCGCTCAGGGCGCAAGCTCAGAGCGGCAACCGGCGTGCCGCCGGCGCCTGGAGGTCTGACCCCGTACCGAGATAGTTTGAAAGTAACTATTTAGCGTAAGTTGAAAAGCTCCAAATTTGATGGATTTCAGTGAATTCACGGGTTAGCTGAATAGTTACCTTAATTTTTATTTATCGTCAACAACCATAACTTCTTAATCGGAGATTATAGAAATCATGCTAAACGGAAAAGAGATCCTGCTTGGGGTCACCGGCGGAATCGCCGCCTATAAATCGGTATTGCTTTTAAGAGAACTTACTAAAGAAGGCGCCAATGTCAATGTTATCATGACTAAGAGCGCCACCGAATTTGTCGGCCCCCTGACTTTTCAGACTCTCTCCGGCAATCCGGTGACAACCGACATCTTCACCCTTTTTGCCTCTTCTGAAATTGGTCATGTCGCTCTCGCCACCCGGGCTGATCTTCTCGTGATCGCCCCGGCTACAGCCAATAGCATCGGCAAAATTGCCAATGGTATTGCTGATGATTTTCTCAGTACAATGGTCATGGCGACCCTGGTACCGGTACTTTTTGCCCCGGCCATGAACACCAATATGTGGGCCAGTCCGGTGGTGCAGAGAAATATTACCAGTCTTAAAGAGATGAATTATCATTTTATGGATCCGGCCGAGGGTGAACTTGCCTGTGGCGTCATTGGTCGGGGAAAACTGGCCGATATCGACGCGATCATGGATGAAATTAAAGCTCTCTTAAGTCCTGATGATCTCAAAGGTGAAAAGATTTTGATCAGTGCCGGGCCGACTGAAGAGGCAATCGATCCGGCCCGCTGCTTAACTAACCGCTCTTCCGGCAAAATGGGCTACAGTCTGGCCGCCGTTGCCCGCCGACGCGGGGCTGAGGTGATTTTGGTGGCCGGGCCTTCCGCCGAATTTGAAACCTGGGGTATCAAAGTGGTGCAGTGCAATACTGCAATTGAGATGGCTCAGGCGATTGATGATAATCTTGAAGGGGTGACTTCAGTTATTATGGCGGCAGCGGTGGCAGATTTCCGACCGGCCAAAGAGGCCGCTGAAAAAATTAAACGAAAGGGTAATTACTGTCTTGAACTTGAACCAAATCCCGACATTCTGGCTGGCCTTGGTCAGCGCTCCGACAAACCCTTCCTTGTCGGTTTTGCCGCTGAAACCAGTGAACTCCTGAGCCACGCCAAGGATAAGATAAAACGCAAAAATCTTGATATGATTGTAGCCAACGACGTTACTGCTCCGGGCGCCGGTTTCGGTGTTGATACCAACATCATTAAAATTATCGACCGAGATGGGCAGATGACCAATTTCCCCTTAATGAGCAAAGAAAAAGTCTCCGGTGTGATTCTCGATCATATTATTGAGCTTAAAAAACAACGCCGCACACGGGGTTAGATATTTTAACTATGTCTGAAATCAACCAGGATCTAATGCAGCTTAAAGCCCACATTGAACGCCAACGGGAATTAAAAAACCCCGGGGTTCTTAAGCCGAAACGCGACCCGGCCAAAGCTCTGGCGGAAATTCGTAAGGAGCTGGGAGAGTGCCAATGTTGCCCTCTGCATTCAACCCGCAATCAGTTGGTTTTCGGTGCCGGTAATCCTGATGCCGATCTCATGTTTGTCGGCGAAGCTCCGGGAGCCGATGAGGATCGCCAGGGTGAACCTTTTGTCGGCCGCTCCGGTCAACTTTTGACCAAGATTATCGCCGCAATGGGTAAAACTCGAGACCAGGTCTATATCGGCAACATTATTAAATGTCGCCCACCCGGCAATCGCAATCCCGAATCGAGTGAAATTGCCATCTGTTCCCCTTTTCTTGATCGTCAGATTGAAGTCATTCAACCCAAAGTGATCTGCGCTCTCGGCACTTTCGCCGCCCAAACCATGCTTAATACCAACATCTCAATCGGCAAACTCCGAGGCCGAGCCCACCCCTATAAAGATTACTGCCTGCTGGTTCCAACCTTTCATCCCGCCTACCTTCTCCGCAGTCCCAGCAAAAAACGAGAGACTTGGGAAGATATGCAGATGATCATGAAACTTCTGGATTGATGATTAGCGGAAAAAATAGAAGAAGGATTGCAAGACGGCCCAGCCAAGGATTGCCAGCGTAATCAAGACAACCAGCAGAGCGAGTTGACGGATAAGCCGGCCAGCCAGCCGCCGTTCCTGATAACCTAACAGAGCGGCCAAGACCAAACCGCCGAGCAGACCGCCACCGTGGCCCCAGTTATTGATTGACGGAAGAAAAAAACCGATAAGCACCAAACCGATAATCCAGCCGCGAACCTGGCTCACGACCAAAGCACCGAACTCCCCTCCCCGACTTTTACCATAATAGAGCAGAGCCCCGATCAAACCACAAACTGAAGCTGACGCTCCGATCGTAAACATGACTCC
>JAGGWR010000064.1 GCA_021163445.1 Candidatus Tharpella aukensis | reverse complement strand
TTATAGCCGCTGGTAATATCACTTAAAACTACCGGCGAAACGCCGGTTATAAAAACCCGATCAAACATTGAGCCGGAGGTTGAGGCCTTAATCGCCTTGAACAGGGTTCTTAAAATGCCTTCATCATGAACAATTGTCTCATATCTCTTTTTTCCGGTTGAGTCTGGTTCGCCCATCATCAGGGTGTTGGCAAAATTATCGTACTCGTCGATCAGGAGATAGATCGGATATGGGGTGGTTTTGACCGCGCTTAATAAAGACTCTATAGAAAACAGGGCATCATCATAATTGATATTGACTGGTGGTAACTCATAGCCCGCATAAAGGTAATAGCGGATAAAACTCTCAATTTTTGCATTTAGATGGTTATAGAGTGAATGTTTAAGATCTTCAGTGCTGCCGGTTGTGTCAACACATGAAAAATCCCAGCGCAGAATGAAATAGGAGTTGCGCAAGGGGGTGGGATTTTTGCCGATGTCAAGATGGCCGAAAATTTCATCAAATTCATCAGTTTTGGCAACATCATAATAATTTTCCAGCATCGAGAGAACCAGGCTCTTGCCGAAGCGCCGGGGGCGAATAAAGAGTTGGGATTTTGTTTCTTCAAGTAAAGGAATTTTATCCGTGCGGTCGCAGTAAAAATAACCTTGTGTTGCAATTTCTTTAAAATCCGATATGCCGTATGGAAATTTCATGACTATTGTCTCCTGAATGCTCTCTTTTTAATCGACCGTCTCAAAACAGACCCGTTCAAAACCAAGCGCAGTGACGACAAATTTTTTCAGGCGGAGATTGCCGTATTTGTTATCCAGGGATTTAGCGTAGCGGGTAACTTGCTGCCGACCCTCGGTAAAGGCTTTTTTTATCTGGGGCAGGTTGTGTAATTTATTTACCGTTAACTGTTTCGCCTCTGCTCCGGTTAATCCGGCCTCTTTTAAGCTTATAAACTTGAACTCAATAAGAACATCAAAAACTTTTCCATATCTTTTGTCCGGCCGGATTATCATCGTAAGATCAGCGTATTTGCGTGAAATTTCAGTCTCCGAATCCATGATAAAAATAATATCGTTGTAGAGCAGGGTTAGAAATGCAGTTTTAAGCGTCAACTCATTGGCCCAACGGTAATCACGATTTTTAAATACCATAAAATAACGATTTTCAACAAAATCACGGAGCGGCTCCATGTCGCCTTTCTGGTAGACTTTTTCCGCCGCCAACCGTCCTTCATCCCGGGTGCCGGGATCAGGCAGCAGCATCTTCTGTACTCTTTCGACATATAAACTTTGAATCACCAGGTTTGGGACTTTTAGTTTGATTTTTAAATCATCAGTCTCGCCAGCCAACGTCAGTACGCCAAAGTAATAGAGAAATGAGACCAGAAAAACATTGTTTTTGGAATTTTCGGAGATCATCTCCCTGATTCCAAAGCGGTCTGAAATGTCTTCTACGGTTAGATAATAGTCTTTTTGCATTAATGAGAGAAGAATCTCTCGGCCCAGAGGGATTTCTGCTATATATTCTAACTTGGATTCATCCACAGCCAGATTGGAGTCAAGCATTTTGCGCGGATAGTTGCAGGATTCCTTGAATTGCTTGAAAAAATAGAGACACAATGTGGGGTTGTAGAGATATTCGTTCAGGCCAACGGCAAAAAGATAGCCATTATAATAGGTTTTCATTAAATTTAGAGCATCATCTATTTTTTCCGAGCCTAAATCACATTCTGTTACGAGTTGTTCAATGACATCGCGTACTTCGTTTTCTCTGAAACCGCATAAGTCATTGAATCCAGGTTTTAAATAGATGTTTTCAGCAATGTTATAGCCGCTGGTAATATCACTTAAAACTATTGGCGAGACACCAGTTATAAAAACCCGATCAAACATGGAGCCGGAGGTCGAAGATTTAATTGCCTTGAACAGGGTTCTTAAAATACCTTCATCATGAACAATCTTCTCATATCTCTTTTTTCCGGTAGAGCTTGCTTCGCCCATCATTAACGTATTGGCAAAATTGTCGTACTCGTCAATCAGGAGATAGATCGGATATGGGGTCATTCGTACGGAGCTGATCAAGGAGTTTATTGAATTAATGCAATTATCACGGTCTACCTCCACTCCCGGGATATTGTAATCCCGGTAATAGAGTAAAAAACCTTTTATGCAGAAATTAATATGGTCAAAAAGGGCTCGTTTCAGATCTTCGGCGTTTCCGGTTGTGTCCACACATGAAAAATCCCAGCGCAGAATGAAATAGGAGTTTTTTAATGGGGTGGGATTTTTGCCGATGGCAAGATGGCCGAAAATCTCCTCGAATTCATCGGCTTTGGCAACATCATAATAATTTTCCAGCATTGAGAGAACCAGGCTTTTGCCGAAGCGTCGAGGGCGGATAAATAGTTGCGACTTGGTCTCTTCAAGTAAAGGAATTTTGTCAGTTCGGTCACAGTAAAAATAACTTTGCGTCGCAATTGCTTTAAAGTCCGATATACCGTATGGAAATTTCATGACCATTGTCTCCTGAGTATTAATTACAGAGTCTAACTCTTAGCGTCAACCGTTAGGTTATGTCAACAGGAAAAGAGTGTGATCAGCAGGGCGGCCTGACAGGAGTATTTTTATGAATCGGCCTGTGTGAAACAAATTATCATGCTTGAAGAGCGGCGTTGTAAAGAAGATTTCCCTTGACTAAGCCGGGCAATTTGTTTATTGCGGCGCATTCGTTGGCTGTTTGTCGGAGAATTGCCGGCAAGTTTGTCGGTTTTCATCTTTTCTCCTGAAAATTTATGGCAGGTTAGCGATGGCCCGACATGAGCCTTTGGATTACTGGCTGGCATTGACTTTAGTGCCCGGACTCGGGGCTTTGGGGATTGCTCGGGCCTGGCGAAGCTTAGGTTCGGTTGAAACAATCTTTACGGTGCCGGTAGCGACTTTGGTCTCTTTCGGGATTCGGTCGGCGGCGGCCAATGCTGTCTCCGCTTTTGCGGATTGGTCTGAAGTTGCGGCAATTAAGCAACGGGTTTTAGATATTGGCGGCGAGATTATCTCTTTGGATGATCCTCGTTATCCTGAAAATCTGACTTTGATTGTTGATCCGCCTCCGGTTCTGTTTCTCAAAGGGTCGTTGGCGTGTTTGCGTTCTCCGGCGATTGCCGTGGTCGGAGCCCGGCGGGCTTCGGAACTGGGTCGGCGATTTGCTTTTTCTTTAGCTTCCCGGCTTGCGACCCAAGGCTTAACCGTTATTAGTGGTTTGGCTTTAGGTGTCGATGGGGCAGCCCATGAAGGGAGTTTGCGGGGCGGTGGCCCGACCCTGGCCGTGCTTGGGACCGGACTTGATATCGTTTATCCGGCGGCTCACCGGCACTTAAGTGGAAAAATTGTCGAAAACGGTGCGTTGTTAACCGAATTTCCTCCCGGGGCGGGGCCGGATAAACACCATTTCCCACGGCGTAATCGTCTTGTTAGCGGCCTTTCTCAAGGGGTTGTTGTGGTTGAGGCGGGAGAGCGTAGTGGTTCTCTAATTACGGCGCGACTGGCATTGGAGCAGGGACGAGAAGTTTTTGCCGTACCCGGCCCGCCGGGTTTGCCCGGCAGCCGGGGCGTGAATCGACTATTGAAAGATGGAGCCCAGCTTCTGGAATCGGTTGAAGATATTTTTTCCGCTTTGCCTTGGTTGAGTGTGGATGAAAAATCAGTTTCCGGTGATAGGGTAGAGGGCATGCTGAAACGGCCTGTATTGAGCCCGGAACAGGCTTGTTTGGTGGCAGCTTTAGGCCCGGATGAGATACTTTTTGACATTCTGCTGGAAAAATTGTCTTGGGAGTCCGGGCTTTTGAGTCGGATTTTATTGGAGTTGGAGTTAAACGGCATGCTAATTAAAAGTGCCGGGAACACTTTTCGTGTTGCTCCTGAATATCTTTAGTTTAAGTTTGGAGTTACCCTTTTAATGTATCAACGGGTTATGGCTATAATCGGGATAATCTCGGATTATCTGGCTGATGAAATTGATCTTTATGAACAGGAAGAGGAGATCGTTGACGATCTGGTCTCTTTAGGTTTTGACTTTCCTGAAATTGAGACGGCTTTTAGCTGGATAGCCAATTTGTCTCAAGGTAAAGATCTGAATCTTAGGCTTCTTGATCTGGAACCGGAAAATGGTTTTCAACGGCATTTTACGCCGGAAGAGCGCCAAACTTTTAGCCGTGGGGTTAGGATCTGGCTCTTGAAATTGCGGCAGATGGATATTCTTGATCAGGCGACAGTCGAAGATATTATCGATCAGGCGATGTTTCTGGGCGGTATTCGGGTCGGGCTTGAAGAGATTAAGGTGATTGCCACGATGGTTGTTATTGTCGGGCGGCCGAATTTAATTGTTAGAGATCGTTTTTTGAATTTTATGGAAAATGATCAGGATATTGTGTTTCACTGATGGGATATACTTTACTAATAGTCGAATCACCGACTAAAGCTAAAACTATCGGCAAATATCTAGGCCCTGAGTATGTGGTCAAGGCTTCAGTCGGCCATGTTCGCGATTTGCCGCCTAATGAATTTGGTATCGAGATCGAGGGAGATCATTTCGAACCCAGCTATGTGCCTTTGAAAGGCAAGGGCAAGATTATCACCGAGCTCAAGAAAGCTGCCCGTAAGGCGGATCAAATTCTCCTGGCTCCTGACCCCGACCGCGAAGGTGAGGCTATTGCCTGGCATATCGCCCATGAACTGGGGAAAGCCGGGCCTATTCATCGCGTACTCTTTCATGAGGTCACCAAACCGGCCATTTTGAAGGCTCTGCAACATCCGCTTGAAATTGATGTAAATAAGGTCAACGCCCAGCAGTCGCGGCGTATTTTGGATCGCATGGTGGGCTATAAAATAAGTCCTCTGTTGTGGAAAACGGTGCGTCGTGGTTTGAGTGCCGGGCGGGTTCAGTCGGTGGCGGTTCGCCTGGTTTGTGATCGGGAAGCCGAGATTTCGGCTTTTGTTGCAGTTGAATATTGGAGTATTACGACGACACTGGCAGGCGCGGTGCCACCCCCTTTTGAAGCCCGCTTACATCTGGTAGAGGGTAAGAAAGCTGAGGTTAACGACCAGGAAACGGCGGATAAAATTGTCGCCGATTTGCACAGTTCAAGTTGTAAAGTCAGCAAAGTTGAACAGAAAGAGCGTAAACGCCGCCCGACGCCGCCCTTTATTACCAGTAAACTCCAGCAGGAGGCCGCTCGTAAACTTGGTTTCAGTGCCAAGAAAACGATGATGGTGGCTCAGCAGCTTTATGAGGGCATAGAACTTGGCTCATCGGGGCCGGTCGGATTGATAACCTATATGCGTACCGATTCGGTGCGGGTCGCTGATTCGGCGGTTGCCGAGTGTCGTGATAAGATTGTCGAGCTTTTTGGTAAAGAGTATCTGCCGGGTAAAGTGCAATCATATCGTAATAAAAATGCCTCTCAAGATGCTCATGAAGCGATTCGCCCAACCTCGGCAGGGTATGTTCCGAAAGATATTGAAAGCTATCTGGCTAAGGATCAATTTCGTCTCTACAGCCTGATCTGGAAGCGTTTTGTCGCCAGTCAGATGAATCCGGCTCGTTACTACCAGACCACGGTTTCGATTATGGCCGGTGAACGTTACGAATTGCGAGCCGTAGGCCGGCGCCAGCTCTTTGACGGATTTCTCATCGTTTATGAAGAGGGGAAAGATAATAATGGTGATGAGAAGGCGGCAGAGACCGAATTGCCGGTCTTGAGTGAAGGCGAAATCTTAAAATTAAAAGATATTCTGCCGAAACAGCACTTCACCCAGCCGCCGCCGCGTTTTACCGAAAGTACTTTGGTGAAAGAGCTTGAAGAGAAGGGGATTGGTCGGCCTTCAACCTATGCTTCGATCATGTCGACGATCCAGGATCGCGGCTATGTCGAATTGCAAGAGAAACGTTTCTATCCGACTGATCTGGGTGGTTTGGTTACGGAACTCCTGAAAAAAAGTTTCCCCGATATACTTAACGTCTCTTTTACGGCCGGAATGGAGGCTGACCTCGATCAGGTTGAAGCGGGTGGACGCGATTGGCAGGCTCTGCTGGCTGATTTCTATCGACCCTTTGCCGCTCAACTTGATACGGCTCTGGTAACCATGCGCGATGCCAAAAAGGCGACGGAAGAGGTTACTGAAGAGATTTGTGAAAAATGCGGCGCCAATATGGTTATCAAGTGGGGCCGTAATGGACGTTTTCTCGCTTGCCCCAACTATCCAGAGTGCAAAAATACGAAAGATCTGGGCGGCGGCGGAGAGAATGGTGACCTGGAAGTGTTGGCCGATGCCGGAGAATGTCCCGAATGCGGCAGCCCTTTACAACTGAGAAATGGTCGTTATGGTCGTTTTATCTCTTGTTCAACCTATCCTGAATGTAAATATACCAGTTCTGTGGGTACCGGGGTGGCTTGTCCGCAGGAGGGTTGCGACGGTGAACTGGTAGAGAAAAAATCGCGTAAGGGGAAAACCTTTTACGCTTGCAATCGCTATCCCAAATGTACTTATGCAACCTGGGATAAACCATACCCTCTTGCCTGTCCTCGCTGTGATTTTCCTTTTCTGGTCGAAAAGAAACGTCGGGGTGAAGGCGATAAAACCTTGCGCTGTTCGCAAAAAGGTTGTAATTATGAAACCAAGGTTCCGGGAGTAGCGGAGACGAAATAATTCCATATAGATTTTATCTTATGCGCCAGTAGCTCAGCTGGATAGAGCAACGGACTTCTAATCCGTAGGCCGGGGGTTCAAGTCCTCCCTGGCGCGCCAATAATTACAAGCACTTATGGCATTTTCGCTGTAAGTGCTTTTTTATTTCTTCTGTTTTGCCCCACTCCTGCCCCACCTTTTTATTCATATTGATAGTTACTTTCTGGAATGCTTGTCAGTGGA
>JAGGWR010000266.1 GCA_021163445.1 Candidatus Tharpella aukensis | reverse complement strand
CGCCTGCGTGATGTGGTCGCGGCTCGGATTGGTGGCAATCTCGTCGATCTGCAGAGTGTACCGGCAGATGGGGATGAAGCTTTTCTGGTGGAGAAAGATTCGGAAGCCGGGCTTGAGGTTTTACGTCATAGCGCGGCCCATATTATGGCCGAAGCCGTGCAAATGCTTTTCCCGGATGCGAAAGTGACCATCGGTCCTGCGATTAAGGATGGCTTTTACTACGATTTTGACATCGAAAATCCTTTTACGCCGGAAGATCTGCGAGCCATTGAGAAGCAGATGAAAACTCTGATCAAAAAGGGTCGTAATTTTGTTCGTCGTGAGGTTGGACGGCAAGAGGCGATTGACCTTTTTACCGGAATGGGTGAAGAGTATAAGGTTGAGTTGATCAATGATCTGCCCGAAGGTGAAACCCTTTCACTTTATCAGAGTGGTGACTTTGTTGATCTCTGCCGGGGGCCGCATCTTCCCAACGCCTCCTACCTGAAAGGCTCAATTAAATTATTGAGTATTGCCGGGGCCTACTGGCGCGGGAATGAAAATAACCGTATGTTGCAACGGATCTACGGCACCGCTTTTGCAGACAAAGAGGCTTTGCAGCAGCATCTTTTCTTGATTGAAGAGGCTAAAAAGCGGGATCATCGCAAACTCGGCAAAGAACTTGATCTCTTTAGTATTCAGGACGAGGCCGGGGCCGGTTTTGTAATTTGGCATCCTAATGGAGCCCTTTTACGAACTATTTTAGAAGATTACGAAAAACGTCTGCATCTTAAAAAGGGCTATCATATTGTTATGGGCCCGCAGATGCTTAAGGCTGATCTTTGGAAACGCTCAGGACACTTTGAGAATTATCGGGAAAATATGTATTTTACCCGGATCAAAGATGATTCTGAGGGTGGTGAAGGGCAGGAATACGGCATAAAGCCGATGAACTGCTTGGCTCACATGCTGATTTATAACTCGCGTCTGCGCAGCTACCGGGATCTGCCGTTAAGATATTTTGAGCTTGGAACCGTGCATCGGCACGAGCCCTCCGGGGTTCTACATGGCTTGATGCGGGTGCGTTGCTTTACTCAGGATGATGCTCATATCATCTGTATGCCCGAACAGCTTCAAGAAGAGATCACGGCAATCCTTGAGCTTGTGGCCGAGGTTATGAATCTTTTCGGCTTTTCCTATTCTATGGAGCTCAGTACCCGGCCGGAAGAGAAATCTATCGGTAGCGATGCTGACTGGGAACGGGCCACTCAAGCTCTGATTCAGGCTTTGACTGACAATCAATTGGAGTATGAGATTAATGCCGGGGATGGCGCTTTTTACGGGCCTAAGATTGATGTTAAACTTAAAGATGCGCTCGGGCGCGAATGGCAATGCGCTACTATCCAGTGCGATTTTACCTTGCCTGAACGCTTTGACTTAAGCTATATAGGTTCGGATGGTGAAAAACACCGGCCGGTTATGTTGCACCGCGTTATTTTAGGTTCGATTGAACGATTTATCGGAATTTTGATCGAACACTATGCTGGCGCTTTTCCGCTCTGGCTGGCTCCTGTGCAGGTTCGTATCTTGACCGTAACCGATGCTCATAATGAGTATGGAGCCCAAGTTGTAGAACTTTTGAAAGATGCTGATATCCGTGTTGAAGCGGATTTGCGTAATGAAAAACTGGGTAAAAAAATTCGTGAGGCTCAACTCGAAAAGGTACCCTATATGCTGGTTATTGGAGACCAGGAAGTTTCATCTAAAACTGTTGCACCGCGTTTGCGTAAGCAGGGTGAAACATTAGAGCCGATGAGTGTTGAGCGCTTTATTTCCCACTTGCAAGATGAGTTGAAAGTAGTTTTAGGAGGTTCCCATAGCTGCTGAAAAAGTAAGAGTTAATCGTCAGATAAGGATTTCCCAGGTTAGGCTCATCGGTGATGCCGGAGAGCAAGTTGGGGTTATTGATACTCAAGAAGCCTTAGCCTACGCCGAGGAGCGGGGACTTGATCTGGTAGAGGTTTCGCCTCATGCCAGTCCTCCGGTCTGCAAGGTGATGGATTACGGAAAATTCAAGTATCAAGAGAGTAAAAGGGCTCAGGAAGCCAAGAAAAAGCAGACTGTAATCCAGGTCAAAGAGATTAAGATGCGGCCGCGAACCGACGTTCATGATCTCGATGTCAAGATCAGGAATATTGTTCGTTTTCTCGAATCAGGTGACAAAGTCAAAGTGACTATTCGTTTCCGGGGGCGGGAGATGGCCTATACCGATCAAGGTTATGACTTATTGGTTAAAGTCGCCGAACGGGTCAAAGAGTTTGGTGTTGTTGAACAACATGCCAAGCGTGAGGGGCGTCAGTTGATGATGATACTGGGGCCGGTTAAAAAAAAGTAAAATAGATTAAATATAATTCTATAGGAGTAGAAAGATCATGCCGAAAATGAAATCGAACAGCGGTGCCAAGAAACGCTTTAAGGTTACCGGAACCGGCAAAGTTGTGCGTCGGAAAGCCTACGCCAGCCATCTGCTGAATTGCAAATCGCGGAAAAGAAAGCGTAATCTTCGTAAGTCGACGATTCTCGACAGTGCTAATAAGCGCGGCATCAGCCGCATGTTGCCCTATCTTTAAATAAGGAAGGTTTTAGAAAATGCCAAGAGTAAAAGGTGGGTTTAAAGCCCGCAGAAGACATAAAAAAGTATTGAAGATGGCCAAAGGTTATCGTGGTGGTCGCAGTAAACTTTTTCGTAGTGCGGTAGAGACTGTTGATCGGGCTTTAAATTATGCTTATCGTGATCGGCGGGTTCGGAAACGGGATTTTCGGCGTCTCTGGATTGTTCGTATCAACGCTGCAGCCCGCCTGCATGGTCTCTCCTATAGCCGTTTTATTTCCGGTTTAACCAAGGCGCAGGTTGAAGTAGATCGTAAGATTTTGGCTGATATTGCGGTTCATGATCCGGTCGCTTTCGGAAAATTCGCCGATATTGCCAGCACAGCGCTGGCTGTTTGATCGTTTATGGAGAACCGTTTACTGGGATTGCTGGTTGAAGCTCGATCGTCAATCGAAAAAGCCGCATCCCTTGATGAGCTTGAAAATTTACGGGTCAATATTCTGGGTCGTAAAGGGACGTTGACCTCTCTTTTGAAAGGGCTGTCCGATCTGCCGCGCGAGTTGAAACCGGTGATCGGCAAACTTGCCAATCAGATCAAGGAAGAGATCCTGGCAGCACTAGAGAAGACTCGACGAATCCTGGCGGATGTTGAAAGTCAGCGTCGGATTGTCGAGGGGGCCGTAGATGTAACCCTGCCCGGTCGCTCTCTGCCGACCGGCGGCACCCATCCCATCACCCGGGTAACCGATGAAGTCTGTGCCATTTTCAAACGTATGGGTTTCAGTGTTGCTCAGGGGCCGGAGATTGAGCTTGATTACTACAATTTCGAAGCCTTAAATATCCCCAAAGATCATCCTGCCCGGCAGATGCAAGACACATTTTATGTCTCTGATGATGTGGTTTTGCGCACCCATACCTCACCCGTCCAGGTACGGGTTATGGAAAAACAGGCACCGCCGGTTAAAATTATTGCTCCCGGCCGAGTTTATCGTTGTGACTCCGATCTTACCCATACCCCGATGTTTGATCAGATAGAAGGGCTGCTAGTTGATAAATCAGTCACCTTTTCCGATCTCAAAGGGGTTTTAATTGCTTTTCTGCATGCTTTTTTCGGGAGTTCAGCCGAGATTCGCTTTCGGCCCAGCTATTTCCCTTTTACCGAACCCAGTGCCGAAGTTGATATCGAATGTGTGATGTGTAAAGGTTCAGGCTGTCGAGTCTGTGGTCAGACCGGCTGGCTTGAGATATTGGGTTGTGGAATGGTCGATCCGGCCGTCTATAAATTTGTCAATTACGATCCCGAAGAGTTTACTGGTTTTGCTTTTGGTATGGGAGTCGAGCGTTTAGCTATGCTCCGCTACGGGATTGATGATCTTCGTCTCTTTTTTGCCAACGATCTACGCTTCCTCCGACAATTCTAAAAGATGGCGTCGTAAAAAGTTCCGATATCCTGCGCAGTTGAGATTTTCCAGACACTCGACATACTACTTGTATGGTCTCGCGCCTGAAAAATCTCAACTGCTTGTCTATCGAAATTTTTACTTAGCCATCCGATTTTGTTATATTACATATCTCTCTTATTGTTTTGGTAGAAAAATGCTCATAAGCTGGAACTGGATGTCCGATTTTGTCGACCTTGAGGGGATCGACCCTGAAGCGGCGGCCGCACGTTTGACGATGGCCGGGCTTGAGGTTGCCGCTATCACTCAGTTATGCCCTGAGGCTCTTAGCCGGGTGGTGAGTGCCAAAATTATGGCGCTGGAACCCCATCCCGAAGCCGATAAACTTTCTCTTTGCCAGGTTTCCGACGGTCAAGAGGAGCTCACAATAGTTTGTGGTGCCAGTAACATGCAGGCCGGAGACTGTGTCGCTTTAGCGCCGGTCGGAACCCGTTTACCTAATGGTATGGCGATCAAAAAATCTAAAATTCGCGGTATTGTTTCACGCGGAATGCTCTGCTCGGCGGCGGAACTCGGATTTGAAGAGGAGTCGGCCGGGATTATGATACTGCCCGCCGATCTGCCTTTGGGAAAACCTGTGATTGAGTTGCTCGATCTCCAGGATACGGTTTTAGAATTAGAAATTACGCCTAATCGCGGCGATTGTCTCAGCGTCATCGGCGTCGCCCGAGAGATGGCGGCAATTTATAAAAGACCTTTCAATTTACCCTCTATAGAGCTGAAAACCGGCAGCAAACCGGTAGCTGGGCTCGCCGCAATTGAGATTAAAGATCCGGATCTCTGTCCCCGCTACGTTGGTCGTGTGGTTGAAGATATTAAGCTTGGTGAATCGCCCTTATGGTTGAAAGCCAGATTGCGGGCCGCCGGAGTTCGTCCGATCAGCAATGTCGTCGATGTCACCAACTATGTAATGCTTGAAACCGGCCAGCCATTGCACGCTTTTGACCTTGATCTTGTCCGTGATCAACAGATTGTGGTGCGTCGGGCCGGAGAATCTGAAAATAAATTTGAAACTCTGGATGGGGTTGAGCGACAACTTGATTCCGAAACCTTGATGATCTGTGATGGTCAGGGGCCAGTCGCCATCGCCGGAATTATGGGCGGGCTAAATTCAGAGATTAATGACCAAACTAAAAATGTGCTTATAGAGAGTGCTTTTTTTCAGCCAGCATCGATCCGTCGCTCAGCTCGTCTTCTTAATTTGGGCACTGAAGCTTCTTACCGCTTTGAGCGCGGGGTTGATTCTCAAGCGACAAATCGGGCCGCTGATCGGGCCGCCGAGTTGTTACAGAACTTGGCTCAAGGCCTAGTTGCTGAAGGTTCTCTCGATATCCATCCCCAACTTCGGCGGATGCCGGAAATCTTTGTCAGGCCTTCTCAGGCCAATAAATTGTTGGGCCTGAATCTCGATTTTGCGGCGGTCAGAGATATTTTTGGACGTTTGCAGATTGAGATTGTTAAAGAACAGGCTGATGGTTTTATGGTAATTCCGCCGGCTTACCGTTTTGATCTCGAGCGTGAAGTTGACTTGATTGAAGAGATTGTCCGGCTTTATGGTTATGATCAGGTTCCGGTGACTCCGGTCAGCGTTTCCGGGGCCGAAGTTATTGACCCGCCCGAGGTTGCCAGTTTGCGGCAGCTTCGGGAGACGATTATGGCTTATGGCTACCATGAAGCGGTCAATTACAGTTTTATCGATCCGGACGCTGTCTCCAGTTTGCAGTTTGAACAAGAAAGCCGTTTTTACAATTTTGTCAAACTGCGCAATCCGATAAGTTCCGAAATGGCGGTTATGCGGACCTCTCTGCTTCCCGGTTTACTGACCAACCTCAAAGATAATTTGAGCGTAAATGTCAAGGATGTTCGGCTTTTCGAGGTCGGGCGTAATTTCTACAGATTGGCCGGGCAGAAACTTCCTTCTGAGGAGCTCTTCCTCGCCGGGGTTGCTTGTGGCCGTCGTTATCGAGAACATTTTTCCGCACCTGACGGAGTTGTCGATTTCTTCGATCTTAAGGGTCTGCTGGAAAATCTTGCTGAAAATTTGCACCTTAAATTCAATTTTGTGGCTGAAAATTATTATAAGTGCTTGACTCCAGGTCGGTCAGCCGCTATTATGCTTGATAATCAAGAGGTTGGCTCTGTCGGCCAGTTGCATCACGAGGTTGCGGAAGATTACGATTTTGATCAGGAGGTACTCCTTTTTGAGATTGCGTTAGCGCCTCTGCTGGCGGCTTCAGTAGGTACGTCAATTACTTACAAGGGCTTAGCCCGCTATCCGGCCGTCTACAGGGATTTGGCATTTTTGGTCGAGGCTAGCATCCCGGCGGCAGAGATGCTGGCTTATATTCGAAAACAGCACAAGTTGTTGACTGAAGCAGAAGTGTTCGATCTCTTTCAGGGTGAGTCCCTGGCAGCCGGTAAAAAGAGCCTGGCTTTTAGACTAACCTTCCAGGATATGAATAAAACCTTGACAGATAAAAAAGTAAATGCAATTATATCTAAATTAATCAAGGGGATAGAAGATACATTTCATGGAGAAGTGCGTTGATTTTACCAATATTCATGGAAAAGGGTAGCTGGCTATGACTAAAGCCGATATGGTAGACTTGGTATATGAGCAAATTGGGCTTTCTAAGAGAGAATCGGCGCGTATTGTCGAGTCGATCTTTGATATTATCAAAGAGACGCTAGAGCAGGGAGAGAATGTTAAAATCTCCGGGTTTGGCAGTTTTAACCTCCAGCACAAAAAACCACGCCGGGGGCGCAATCCGCAAACCGGTGAAGAGATTACCATCTCAGCTCGACGGGTTTTGAGTTTCAAGGCGAGCAATGTTTTGCGGGAGCAACTTAACCCTTAAGTTTTTTGAAAATAACGAGAGCTGGGGAAAAGGCATTTTTCGGACAACCTCCTGGATGAGAGAGGCAGATGGCCTCAGAAGATAGAATACCGGAAAAATTATATTTTCGTATTGGTGAAGCCAGTCGGATTGTTGGGGTTAAACCCTATGTCTTGAGGTTTTGGGAAAAAGAGTTTGATCTGGTTCAGCCTGAAAAAAGCAGTACTAAGCAACGCCTCTATCGGCGTCAGGATGTCATACTCCTTTGCGAGATAAGACGCCTTCTTCACGAAGAACGTTATACGATTGAGGGCACCCGAAAAAGATTAAAAGAGTTGTCGAAACCATCACCACCGATTTTCCCCGAAGAGAGCTGCTTGCTGCAACTGAAAAGCGAACTCCTCACCATCCGAGCCATGATCGGCAATGTGACCAAGAAAGTGTAAAAGCGGGACGTAGCGCAGCCTGGTAGCGTACCTGAATGGGGTTCAGGTGGTCGGAGGTTCAAATCCTCTCGTCCCGACCAATAATAAAAACAGCCACTTACATTGATTTGTAGGTGGCTGTTTTGCGTTTGGAATTGGCTGAAATCAACTAAAGTCACTGTAGGAGTCACTTTTTGGCCGTTGGCTATGTATAGTATTTTATGAAACATTATGACAAGTAGGTTGAAACGCAAGTCACCTAAAATCTAAAAATATAATTTAAAGCTAACACTAGTCGTATATTCAAACCCTCACATCCCGGTCAATAATAAAAAAACGGCCACTTGCAAATATTTGTAGGTGACAGTCTATGGTATGATATGAAACAATATGACAATAATAATTGATTTTAATATTGCTTGAATGACACAAGATGTTGTGCATTAGGGCCGCTAGCTCCCTCCTATGTAGTGTTTTTTCTTGACTTAGCCAGTTTATTGGTTTAAGATAGGAAAATGATTAGTTGCAGTACAGACTTTAGTTCTTTGACAATTGAATAGTAACATTATTAAACAGTAGT
>JAGGWR010000291.1 GCA_021163445.1 Candidatus Tharpella aukensis | reverse complement strand
AGGCTAGCCCTAAAGCTATTTCGGAGAGAACGAGCTATCTCCAGGTTTGATTAGACTTTTACTCCTCCCCACAGCTCATCCCCTAACTT
Organism: Candidatus Tharpella aukensis; assembly: GCA_021163445.1. Taxonomy (GTDB): domain Bacteria; phylum Desulfobacterota; class Anaeroferrophillalia; order Anaeroferrophillales; family Tharpellaceae; genus Tharpella; species Tharpella aukensis. Next base: position 3,694 of record JAGGWR010000291.1, on the reverse strand, counting down.
TTCAACGTTAGTGGGTTCGGTCGTCCAAGGATTTTTACATCCCCTTCCACCTGGCCATGGGTAGATCACCTGGTTTCGCGTCTACTACCTGCGACTTATTCGCCCTATTAAGACTCGCTTTCGCTACGGCTCCGCACCTTAAGTGCTTAACCTTGCCACAAACAGTAACTCGCCGGCTCATTATGCGAAAGGCACGCGGTCACCCATTATCCGAAGATCATAGGGCTCCCACAGCTGTGTAAGTGTATGGTTTCAGGTACTTTTAACTCCCTTAATAAGGGTACTTTTCATCTTTTGCTCACGCTACTTTGCACTATCGGTTGTCGAGTAGTACTTAGCCTTGGAGGGTGGACCCCCCAGCTTCACACGGAGTTTCACGAGCTCCATGCTACTCTGGTACGCTGATAATAACGGAGGGTAAATGCTTTTGCTTACAGGACTATCACCTTCTGTGGTGGGACTTTCCAGACCCTTCAACTGGCATTACCTTTGTAACTCCTTGATCAGCGCCCACAACCCCAGGCACAAGGCCTGGTTTGGGCTAGATCCGCTTTCGCTCGCCGCTACTAACGGAGTCTCGGTTGATTTCCTTTCCTGCAGGTACTTAGATGTTTCAGTTCCCTGCGTTCGCTCTACATGGCCTATGCATTCAGCCATGAGTAACGCCGGACGGTTGCCCGCCGACGCTGGGTTACCCCATTCGGACATTCCGGGATTAACGGATGTTAGACTCCTGCCCCGGACTTATCGCAGTCTACCACGTCCTTCGTCGCCTCTCGACACCAAGACATCCCCCATACACTCTTAGTAACTTGACCATATCAATCACAGATTGATAGGTATTCGCCTAATGAACACTTAGCATGTTCATTTGTTATTGAGTAGGTTTGTGTTACAAAACGCTCATTCCAGAATTGTGATAAACACAACTCTGTCTGTAATTGTAGTTGTTTTGAGTTGATACTTTACCCAAAAACTTTTTTTGATTACAGAAATATCCACTATTCACTTGTAAAAGAGCTTTATATGACACCAGCCAAATTGACTGGATATCAGCTATATCTATTATGGTTGAGAAAATGGAGACGATGAGATTCGAACTCACGACCCCCGCCTTGCAAGGGCGGTGCTCTCCCAGCTGAGCTACGTCCCCGAAACGACCAAATGAATAATGTTAAATGTTCATCATTCTGGTCAACTTCAGGATATTGAGACCTGCCCCACCTCCCGAGTCATAAGCTATTACCCATTATTCATTAGACATTAATCATTGGATAGTGGGCCCGGGAGGACTTGAACCTCCGACCTCACGCTTATCAGGCGTGCGCTCTAGCCAGCTGAGCTACGAGCCCGACCTGTTGGGCCCATCTGTCGAAAGAGGTTTTTTAACCCCGCCTGTACAGATCGGCTTGAGACTCAACCATATTCTTTACTTTATCAAAAGAGCAATAAAAAATGCCGCTGCTCATAGTGTCAGCGACATTGCTGAATTTCATTAAGGGTCGGAATGTTACTCTCGACTCCCTGAGCAGTCAACTACAAAATTTCAATTTTTGTAATTTTTTCTTCAAAATATCCGAAATAAAATCTTTCTCCGGCATCCGCCGGGAGCGATTCCCTTTCACACCAAAACCTCAAAGAATACAGTCTATCGATTTCCACCACTCCGTCAACATCCTTTTTGGGAAAATTTCAAAAAAAATCTATTTTGTGAATAGCCCCGTTCTATTCGCCCGGCGACCAAAACTGAACAATGCCCGCTTTTGGAACCTACAGGCCCTCTCTGGGGGTCTTTAGCCAATTGCCAGGCCGGACTTCAGAGCCAGATAAATAGTCCTCTCAGGCAGGATACCTAAGCGGGAAACAACCAAGAGGGTCATTTTCCCCTCTGCGACCCCCAGAGCATCACCTGCAGACGGGGCGAAAACGAAAAACCCGCCTGTTTGCAGTATTCTACCAGCCAACGGGACTTTTCCAAATAGTCATCCGTCTGTGTTGCCTGCGGCATTAACCAAACCCTGTAAAAATCAATCCCATCCAATTTCTCCAGCACGACCGCAACTTCGTCAAGGTCATTTGGCTCATCAATAACAAATTTGAACTGATAATCATACGCCGTCATCAATTGCCGCAATACGCCCACATTAAGCCGTTCGGCGGAGATTTCATCCTTTTCCGGCGTCGAATTGGACAGCTTCGGGCTGATACTCATCAAATCTGCCTCCAACCCCTCGACAAAGCAAATCCCCGCCGTTTCGATGGTTAAATGATATCCCTTGCCGCGGATTGCTGCGGCCAACTCTCCAACGCCCTCATGGACCATTGGTTCGCCGCCGGTGACTACAACGAAACGCGTCGGATACTCGCCTATTGCCTCCAGAACCTGCTCACAGGACATTTTCCGCCCTGCCGCTGAATCCCATGCGTAGTGGGTATCGCACCAGCGGCAGCGCAACGGGCATCCCGCCAGCCGAATAAAAATACTCGCCCGCCCTGCCAGGGAACCTTCGCCCTGCAGCGAATAGAATAACTCGTTAACAATCATATGAAGCCCCTCATCCGTGTAAATTCCTATTGCACCTCTTCAATTTCCCCTGACTCGCATGATTTCTCAAGGGCCTCCAAAACCCTTATGGGGATAAGCATTTCATCAACCGTTTTAGGTTCCTGGCGGGTCTTAAACATCGCGGTAAAAGTTTGGATACCTGCCAAATACATATTTTCATCAAATTCGATCTGTTGATGGATTGTTTTTTTACTGCCCATAGCACCAATGCCAAAACCCGAATAACCTTTTTTCATCAGATGCAGGGTGACGATTTTACCATCGGGATACATTAATTGCCCGGTCGCTCCATGGCCGTTTTGGGTTATCAAAACCTTTTTGACATCATAGCCAAATGCGTCCAAAGCCATGTCAACCTGGTGAATACCGTAAAAGAAGACACCGCCCCACTGACTCTTTAGATCACATCGGCCCCATGTTTCCCCGGCCAGAATTTCACCGACACCTTCTAACTTTTTAATAAAATCAGCAAAACTTTCCTGATGCGTTAACACACTAAAACTGGTTATGGGCGCACCATATTTTGCCGCAATCTTCAGAAACTCTTCGCCCTCTTTGGCTCGATAACAAAACGGTTTATCAATAAATATTGGGACCCCTTCCTTCACGAATGGCAATGCCGCTTCAAGATGATACTTAGGATGGCGATGGTCGATAATCAAGGCATCAATTTTCCCAAGCATCTCCTTCGGGTCACTGACAATATGTGGGATATCTCCTTTTTCAGCGGCCTCTCTGGCATATTCTTCGGTTTCCCCCCACACATAATCTACCGTAACCCCATTGAGTCGTTTATCAATGTTAATCGTCTTAGCGATGGCGGCTGTATGACTATTTTCAGCTCCAATTATGCCAATCTTCATTGACCTCTCCACATCTGACACGGCTTGTTTACCAATCGCACGGGCAAATTGGCCCAAGTACAAAAAACAACAAAAAAACACCATCGCAGCGTTGACTTTAAAAAAAATAGTGCGTCTCATAAACTATATCTCCGAAAATTAAAACCCTATTCTTGGCCCGATTATCTCGCTGTCTCGATTTTTTATAACTGAAATCAACATCGCATGCGAGTCTGAATTATATGCCTTTTGTGCTTCGACTTCAAATATTGCTTCAGACGCTTGT
>JAGGWR010000014.1 GCA_021163445.1 Candidatus Tharpella aukensis | reverse complement strand
TCTCGCACGGCAGCCGGAGCTACAATGGCACTAAAAAGATTATTCCGACTCAAGTTTTAACCAGTTGCGCCAAACTCCTGGAAAGTGATATCTCGGCCCTGATTATCGGCCATTTTCATCAGGCCGGTCACGAAATATTTATCACCAAACAAGGCCCCAAACCTCTCTATATTCTGGGCGACTGGATCAATGATCGCTCCTATCTTATTTTAGAGGATGGTCTGTTCAGTTTTCACAATTTTCAAAACTGAAAAATTAAGATTATTAAATTGCAAGAACAACAGTTAGAGCTTTAGATATTCTATCCAACTCGACCTCCGAAACAGCCCCAATTTTTCGTATAAATCTGACTTCAGATATTGAACGAACCTGAAAGGTGTCAGCAGCAAAATCTTTCAATAGTCCATTACGTTCGTTCCCTTCGATTTTAACCATCCAGGGTGCAATTTCATAACGATTCTTCCAATCTGTCAAAGGAACAATTATTTTCAGTGGAAGAGTGCCGATTGCATTATCATTAACTATTATACCGGGACGCGTTTTTCTGATCTCCGCGCCAATAGTCGGGTCTAAATTTAACAACCAGACTTCCCCTCTATACATTAAAATCTTCTCCGTCAAGAACTGTAAACTCAGTCAATTTTTTATTATTTTTGTAGTCATCAAACAACTCTAAAGCCGCATCTTTAAGACTTATTTCCCTAGTTTTTCGGGTTTCTAAAGCATTTTCCAGGACGCGGTTAACAAATTTATCATGATTAGGAAGTTTTTTCAGTCTTCTTCCTAAATCATCATTGATAGCTATTTGCATATTCAACCTCCACAATTTTCGTCAATAAGTTTCCGAAAGCGTTTGAACAGATAAGCGGAGTCGTGGGGACCGGGAGAGCTTTCGGGGTGATATTGAAATGAGAAGAGCGGATAACGGCGATGGCGCAAGCCTTCGACCGTCTGATCATTGAGATTAATATGGGTCACTTCAATATCATCACCTAAAGAGTCAACATCAACACAAAAACCATGATTTTGCGCCGTAATCTCGACCTCTCTGGTAGTCAGATCCATAACCGGATGATTGCTGCCATGATGACCAAATTTTAATTTGAAGGTTTTCCCGCCCAGAGCCTGTCCCAGAATCTGGTGGCCAAGACAAATACCGCAGATCGGCAAGCGCCCGACCAGACGTTGCACCTCATTGACAATCCCCCCTAAAGCCGCCGGATCACCGGGACCATTAGAGAGAAAAAGAGCATCCGGTTTAAGCTCTAAAATATCACTTGCCGGAGTTCCCGCCGGGACTACCATAACCTGACAGCCAACCTCTTTTAAGAGCCGCAGAATATTGTACTTGACACCAAAATCATAAACCACGACCCGGCGCTCAACCCGCTCGCCATCCCGGTAGCCGTGCGCCAAATCCCAAGGTTTCTGGTTCCACTCATAACCTTGATCAACCGTAACCCCATCAACCAGATTAACCCCTTCAATACCGGGTGATTTTTTAAGCTTTTCCATCAGGGATTCAGGATTAAAATCTTCCGTGCTGATAATCCCGGGTAGAGCCCCAGCCTCGCGGATATGGCGGGTCAAGGCTCTGGTGTCGATTCCTTCGAGACCGATAACCCCATCGCGAGCCATAAGCTCTGCCATCTCACTTTGACTGCGCCAACTACTCGGATAAGAACAGTACTCTTTGACGATAAAGGCGGAAAGAAAACATTTACGCGACTCGGCATCATCATCATTGACCCCATAGTTGCCCATTTGCGGATAGGTCATAAGCACCATCTGGCCAAAATAGGAGGGGTCACTCAAAACTTCCTGATAACCGGACAGACTGGTATTAAAAACCACTTCCGCCGCAACCTCGCCAGCCGCGCCAAAAGCCCGACCCGTAAAAAGGGTGCCGTCTTCAAGTAAGAGAACCGCTTTGCTGCCCCGTTTGATCATCTTTGTCATTGTTTATTTGTATCCATAGAGGCTGAAAACTATTTCACCGTCGACAATTGTCTTTATGACCCGGCCTTTCAGGTGCCAGCCGGCAAAGGGTGTATTGCGGGCTAAAGAATAAAATTTATCGGGATCGACCGCCCATTCACGTTCGGGATCAACGATCATCAGGTCAGCCGCCATGCCCGGAGCCAAACTGCCCCGATCTTTGAGCCCTAAAATAGCGGCGGGTTCACAACTCATTCTGGCCGCCACCTGCAAAGGTGTCAGCACCCCCTCTTGCACCAGACGCAAAGCCAAAGAGAGCGCCGTTTCCAAACCAACGACACCAAAGGGGGCCAAACCATATTCAACCGCTTTCTCGGTCGCCTCATGCGGGGCGTGATCGGTGGCAATAGCATCAATAATCCCTGCCGCCAGAGCTTCCCGCAAGACCGCAACATCCTCGGCCGCCCGCAACGGTGGACTCATTTTGGTATTTGTATTGTAACAGAGCATTGCAGGTTTAAGATTTTCATCAAGTGGTTCCCGATATTCGAGATCGACCACGGCCCGCTCATCAAGAAAAAGATGATGCGGCGTCGCCTCAGCCGTAACCTTAACGCCGCGCGCTTTCGCTGCTTTAACCAGTTCAACCCCGCCTCGGGTACTTAAATGACAGATATGAACCGGAACTTGCAAATATTCGGCCAACATAATGGTTCGGGCGATATCAATTTCTTCGGCCAAAGTCGGAATCCCGGCTAATCCATGAGCTGCGGAAATTATCCCTTCATGGATAACGCCATCGGCAAAAAGAGCGTTATCCTGACAGTGACAAAAGAGGGGTTTTTCAAATAGTGAGGCATACTCTAAAGCGTGACGCAAAAGTTTGGAGTTGGGTACGGTTTTACCATCATCAGAGAATGCTACGGCCCCGGCGGCGGCGAGATCGCCCATCTCAACCAAGACTTCGCCCAACATCCCCTGACTGATTGCCGCAATCGGCAAAACTTTAGCCGGTGCAACCCGTGCCTGTTCAAGAATAAATCGGGTTACGGCGGCACTGTCATTAATCGGATTGGTGTTGGCCATACAGGCAATTGAAGTAAAACCACCGGCCACCGCAGCCCGGGCCCCGCTTAAAATTGTCTCCTTATATTCAAAACCCGGTTCGCGCAAATGAACATGGAGATCGATGGCTCCGGGCAGCACCCATAAGCCGTTAAGATCAATAACTTGATCAGCGGTAACCTCAAGGTTCGGTGCAACCTCTGCAACCTTACCATTAAGGAGAAAGATATCAAAATTGCCGTCAAGATGTTGTCCGGCATCGATAAGACGACCGTTTTTCAACAAGATCGAGGAAAGTTTTTCACTCATGTGCCTTGACCTCCCAACATAAAGAGAACCGCCATCCGCAAGGCAACACCGTTGCTGACCTGATTAAGAATCACCGCGCGCTCGCCGTCAGCCACTTCTGATGTAATCTCAACCCCGCGATTCATGGGCCCGGGATGCATAACAATAGCATCAGGACAAGCCAGATCCAGACGCCGACGATTAAGACCAAATATCCGGGCATAATCACGAATCGAGGGAAAGAGAAGCCGATCTTGACGTTCAAGCTGAATTCTCAACATCATCACAACATCGGCACCGGCTAAAGCCTCTTCCGGCCGCCGACACACCTGAATCCCGGCAATATTTTCTAAGCCTCGGGGCAGCATCGTCGGCGGAGCACAGACTCTGACCGTAATCCCTAAAGTAATTAAAGCCCAGATATTTGAACGAGCCACCCGGCTGTGAGCAATATCACCAATAATGGCTACAGTCAGGCCGGGTTCGAGTTTTTTATGCTCCGCAATCGTCAAAAGATCAAGCAGCGCCTGCGTCGGATGTTCATTGGCACCATCACCGGCGTTAACCACACTGGCCCCGATACGCCCGGCAACAAGGTGAGCTGCACCGACATATCCATGACGAATTACAACTATATCAGGGGCCATAGCCTGGATATTTTCAACCGTATCGATCAGGCTTTCGCCCTTAACTACACTACTCGTTGAAGCACTCATATTAACCGCATCAGCGCTTAAACGTTTTGCTGCAATCTCAAAAGAGGTTCGGGTTCGCGTACTCGGTTCAAAAAAAAGATTTACAACCGTTTTACCGCGCAGGGCCGGTACCTTTTTCAGCGGCCGTTCGGCTATCTCTTTGAAAGATTCTGCACTTTCAAGTAAACTTCTTATCTCTACAACCGACAGATCCCGGGTACCGAGTAGATCTTTACGATTAAATCCCATTTCGCCTACTCTCCCCTGGAAGAAGAAACAGAAACCAAAGAGCGCGGAGTGACGGTCACCTGATCAAATCCGTCACTCTCTTCGACCCGTACCATCACCCGATCCTGCGGCGAGGCCGGAACCTCGACCCCAACGTAATCTGCCGCAATCGGCAACTCTCGACAACCTCGATCAACCAGCACCGCCAGTTGAATACTCTGCGGCCGACCAAAATCGATCAAACCATCCATAGCCGCCCGCACCGTCCGCCCCGTATAGAGAACATCATCAACCAAAACCACAGTTGCACCGTCGAGACAAAAAGGAATCTCGGTTTTTCGGACAATTGGATGATGGGTGGCGTGTGCAAGATCATCGCGATAGAGGGTGATATCGAGAATCCCTAAAGGCAGCTCCTGACCCGAGGTCTCACTGATAATCTTCTGTAAACGCCGGGCTAAACAAACTCCTCGGGTCAAAATCCCGACCAAGGCCAGTTTCTGACACCCCTTATTACGATCCATAATTTCAGCCGCAACCTGGGTCATCAACCGATCCATCTCCTGCGAGTCACATATTCGGTTCTCATTCATCTTAGGCATTGCTCTCTATCCGGTAATAGTCGCTAACGATTTCTCAATCCTGATTACTTTATCAAGATGAGTCAGCTCAAGCAGAGCCGCAACATCATGATTGGGTGCCGCCAGAGCCAGAGATGACTGCCGTTCATTGAGAAACTTGTAGAGACTAAAAATTGCTCCGAGCCCGGAGGAGTCGATGGCTGTCACCGTAGAGAGATCAAAAACCAGATCACATCCGGGATGTCTATCAAGCTCGGCAATCACCTGTTGCCGCAACTGGTCGCGAATCAACAGATTGATCATTCCCGTATAACGTACAATCAACCAACTCCCACTTTCACTGAATTCAAGATCAATTGCTTCGGCCATTGCAAACCTCCAAAAATCTAGTGTATCAGTTGCCCAATCCTTTTAAAACGTATTTTTTCAGTCACATTACCGGTCAAACTATCCCATGACCAATAAAGAATCAGGGCTTTCCCTTTAATCTGATCGAAGGGGACAAAGCCCCAGAAACGACCATCGTAACTGCGATCCCGATTATCTCCCATGACCAGAACATGCTCCGGTGGAACCACGACCGGGCCGAAATTGTCACGCGGCACCAAGCCGGTGACTGCGGCATCGCGATAGACGCCATGCGGATCATCCCAAAGCTTCCCATTAATATATATCTTTTTCAGACGAACTTCAACTGTATCGCCGGGAGTTCCAACCACCCGTTTGATAAAATCTTTACTTTTGTCTTTGGGAAAGATAAAAACAACAATATCGTCGCGCTGCGGTTCTTTATAAACAAAGAATTTTTGGTCGACAAAGGGCAGTTTGATACCATAAATAAATTTATTGACAAGCAGATGATCGCCAATCAATAAAGTCGGCTCCATCGAACCGGAAGGAATCTTAAAGGCCTGAACCACAAAAGCGCGAATAAAAAGGGCAATCAGGATAGCAATAACAATCGACTCCGCATATTCGCGAATCACGCCGCCATTACTTTTTTTTGTTTCAATATTTTTCTTAGCCAAAATGTTTTTTCTCTTTATTTGTGTAACTATTCAGCTAACCCGTAAATTCAGGGGACACAATCCCGATTTCCTTCGGAGAATCAGGTTATGTCCCCAGAATTTACTGAAATACATCAATATTTGATGTTTTCCTACTTACGCTGAAAGTTACTAATTATCAATGTTTAAAATTGCGAGGAATGCGTCTTGCGGAAGTTCGACCTTGCCGACCCGTTTCATCCGTTTTTTACCGGCTTTCTGTTTTTCCAGAAGTTTTCGTTTTCGGCTGATGTCGCCGCCATAACATTTAGCGGTAACATTTTTGCGCAAAGCTTTGACCGTTGTTCGAGCCACCACTTTGGTGCCGATTGCGGCCTGGATCGCGACCTCAAACATCTGCCGGGGAATCAGCTCTTTCATTTTGACCGCAAGATCACGACCACGATCAAAAGAGCACTCCTGATGGACAATCATCGAGAGCGCATCAACCAACTCGCCATTGATCATAATATCAAGTTTTACGAGATTGGCATGACGGTGACCGCAAGGTTCATAATCGAGCGAAGCGTAGCCCCGGGTCAACGATTTAAGACGATCATAAAAATCAAGAACAATCTCATTTAAAGGAAGATCGTAGACCACCATGGCCCGGGTCTCATCCAGGTATTTAACCTCTTGCTGAGTTCCCCGTTTATCTTCACAAAGTTTCATGATATTGCCGATATACTCATTGGGAACATAGATCGATGCCCGCACCATAGGTTCGCCAATATTACTTATATCACCCGCTGACGGCATACTGCTCGGATTATCAATTTCAATAGTCGTACCGTCTCTCAGCTCAATTTTATAAATAACCGTCGGTGATGTTGTAATCAGGTCAAGCTGATATTCTCGTTCAAGGCGCTCCTGAATAATCTCCATATGGAGCAGACCTAAGAAGCCACAACGAAAACCAAAACCTAAAGCGGTTGAGGTTTCAGGCTGGAAAGTAAAGGAGGCATCATTGAGCCGAAGTTTGGCCAGCGCATCCCTTAAAGGCTCATACTGAATTGAATCGGTCGGATAAAGACCACTGAAAACCATCGGTTGCGCTTCTTTAAAACCGGGAAAAGGAGTCGCAGTCGCCTCTTTAAAACCGGTTATCGTATCCCCGACTTTACAATCTTCCACAGTTTTGATCCCGGCAATAACAAAGCCGACTTCACCAACTTCAAGGGTTTTTGTGTCAACCATGGCCGGCCGCATTTTCCCGACCCGCAGAACCTCAAATTCGCGTTCGGTCGACATCATCTTGATCTTCATTCCGGGCTTAATCACCCCATCAAAGATCCGAACCAGAGCAATTACCCCCTGATAAGCATCAAACCAGGAATCAAAAATCATCGCTTTTAAAGGAGCCTTCAAGTCACCTTCGGGAGCCGGAATACGCTCAACCACGGCCTCAAGAAACTCATTGATACCGATCCCGGTTTTAGCACTGATCAAAAGCGCATTTTCGGTATCAAGTCCGATCACCTCTTCAATCTGGCGTTTGATCCGCTCGGGTTCGGCTACCGGGAGATCGATCTTGTTCAAGACCGGAATAATCTCCAGATCGGCATCCAGAGCATGATAAACATTGGCCAAGGTTTGGGCTTCAACCCCTTGCGCCGCATCAACCACCAGAACCGCCCCTTCAGTAGCGGCCAAACTGCGCGATACTTCATAGGAAAAATCGACATGCCCGGGCGTGTCAATCATATTGAGTTGATAGGTCTGACCGTCATCTGCTTTATAGTCAAGACATACTGATTGTGCCTTGATCGTAATTCCGCGCTCACGTTCAATATCCATCGTATCTAAAAGCTGCGCCTTCATCTCACGAGCCGTAACCGCCCCGGTCACCTCAAGTAGACGATCAGCAAGCGTCGATTTACCGTGATCAATATGCGCAATAATAGAAAAATTACGAATGTTTTTTTGAGAAGAAGCCATATACCTCTATACCACAACCTGCATACAAAAAAAGACGCAACGCGCCTGATTTAATTAAATTAAGACAGTATCCATCACTGTTTTACAATCATGGGATCATAGCTGTAAGATTTTAGTTCCCGCTGGTAGCGTTCGGCCTCTCCCCGATCTTTGATATTGCAGATTTTCACCCGGTACCAAGTACCTTTACCAGCCACTTGTACCGCTTCAATCTCAACTCCGGGG
>JAGGWR010000324.1 GCA_021163445.1 Candidatus Tharpella aukensis | reverse complement strand
GCTTGCACATAATCTTGATTCGGGAGACGATTTCACGATGGAAATTATTGATGTCGTTCTGGATGTCGCCAAGGTTGAACTCCTGGAGCAGTCCGTCGATTCTAAATCTGACCACCATATGGTGGTCGAGGTTTTCGAAATGAATATCGGATGCTTGTTTCTGGAGGGCTAAACTCAAAACCCGTTGCACCAAAACGTCGGCCCTTTTACTCTCTTGGGCTTCGACGTATTGGGGCTTTCTGATCTCTGTCGGGTCATCCTCTTCCAGATCTAAGGAGAAATCAATAGTTTTGTTTTCACTGCTAAGCTCGGGCCTCTGGCCCTCGTTACCCAAACTTTCTTGCGGATAGAGCTTCTTGAAAGCCTCTTGAATGGCAATTTGGGATGAGGTGACAAGGTTGACCTTTAAGCGAGTGAACATCTCAAGCTCGGCAATAATGTCATTGTTGGTGGGGTCATCCATCGCCAGGGTGATGCTGTTGTCAGTCATGGAGACCGGAACAATTTTATGCCGAAGAGCATAGTCCCGGTTGATTATTTTGGCCAGGTTGTGGTCAATGTTTAAGCGGCTTACGTCAATGTATGGGATATTGAGCTGGGTGCAGATGGCCTGACGCAAGGTTTCGTCGGAGACCAGAGATTTATTCAGGAGGATCTCGCCGAGGCGGGCGCCGCTCTTTTTCTGTTCTAATAGAGCGAATTCAAGTTCCTGCTCGGTGATGGCTTTGCACTGCAGCAGGATATCACCCAGGCGGGTCTTTTTGTTGTATTTTTTCATTACGTCACGAAGTTGTTCGAGCGCAATATATTTTTTCTTTACCAGGATCGCCCCTAGGTGTTTGTAGTCATCCTGGTTTTCGGAGTTATCTTGTTGTAGCCGCAATGCTTCTTGCAGTTGGTTATGAGAGATATATCCTTCGTCAACCAGCAACAGGCCGAGCCGGGTGCTTTCCCCTTGAGATGGTTTCATGGTAAATATCCTGAAAAAAGAGGGTGTATATAGGTGTTGATGTACATTAATACGACGCCGTCAATTTTTGATGCATTTGTAAAAAGTTACGGGATGGCTAAGTAAAAATTTCGATAGACAAGATGATGTGGTTTTCCAGGCGCGAGACCATACATGTAGTATGTCGAGTGTCTGGGAAACCACATCATCGCAGGATATCGGAACTTTTTACGACGCCATCAACTTTTAGCTTATCAGCGTTACTTTTGTCAATCTTCTTTATTGATGATTTTACTACGCTATTTTTGTTGGAGTAGTTTTTCGAGCTGAGAGATGCTGTCGGCAAGGGTGGCGGGTTGGTCAATTTCCTGGCGCAGATAGTTGATGATTTTTTCATGGAGAGAGATGGCACGATCAATTCGTGGATTACTGCCGTTAACATAGGCGCCAATATTGATTAAATCTTCAGCTTCCTGATAGGCGGCCATGAGATTTAGGAGCTCACCGGCATTTTGTACTTGTTCGTTACGGACGATATCGATCATCACCCGGCTTTTGCTGCTTAAAGGGTCAATGGCGGGGAAAATATTGCGGTCAGCAAGTCGGCGAGAAAGGACAATGTGACCGTCGAGGATGGAGCGGGCGGCGTCGGCGATCGGCTCGGTCAGATCGTCTCCCTCAACCAGAACAGTGTAAAGGCCGGTAATTGAACCGTCGCCGGCGTCACGGCCGGCGCGTTCCAGGAGTTTCGGGAGCAGGGAAAATACCGAAGGGGTGTAGCCTTTGCTGGTTGGCGGTTCACCGATGGCCAGGCCGATTTCGCGTTGGGCCATGGCAAAACGGGTTAGAGAGTCCATCATGAGCAAGACATCACGGCCTAAATCGCGAAAATATTCGGCTACGGCGGTGGCGAGAAAGGCTCCGCGCAGGCGCACCAGCGGTGGTTGGTCTGAAGTTGCAACGATTACGATGCTGCGTTTAAGTCCTTCCGGGCCTAAATCACGTTCGATAAATTCGCGAACCTCGCGACCACGTTCACCGATCAGGGCGATAACATTAACGTCAGCCTTGGTGTAGCGGGCCATCATCCCTAAAAGTACACTTTTGCCGACACCGGAACCGGCCATAATTCCCATGCGTTGGCCTTTACCGCAGGTCAAAAGGCCGTTGACACTGCGGATGCCGAGATCAATCGGAGAGATAATTCGGCGGCGCAGAAAAGGATTTATCGGCTCTCGATGGAGGGGGATTCGGGTCGGGCAATTAAGTTCTCCGAGGTTGTCAAGAGGATTTCCGAGACCGTCAAGCACGCGGCCGAGCAGGGCTTCGCCAACGGGAATGTCAGCCGGTTGTCGCAGTGAAAAAATGTGGTTGCCGGGGGCGATGCCTTGGAGCTCGCCCAGCGGCATCAAGAGGATACGTTGATTGCGAAAACCAACTGTTTCGCAGGTGATACTGGTTTTTGTCTGTGGGTTGTCGATGCGACAAAGGTCGCCAACCGAGACCGGGGGGCCATCACCTTCAATGACCAACCCGGTCAGACTGGTAACCTGGCCGGTGTAACGGAGAAGTTTTTCCGTTTCAATGCGTGCACCGAGGGATTCAAAATCAACCATTTTTATAATGCCTACTGCGTTTCTCTAAGCAAAAGGCGGTTGAG
>JAGGWR010000003.1 GCA_021163445.1 Candidatus Tharpella aukensis | reverse complement strand
TGAAAGCATTAAAACCCATGAAGGCTTCGTAATTCATATTGGCCGCGAGCCAGTGCCGGTTGGGCAATTTCGCCTGATCCCAGAAGAATTTCTTCTTGGCGCGAATCCCGTCAACCGACTTCATCAAACAATGCGGCATCAGGTTGACAAAACGCCAGACAATTTCGTCAACCGCCTTATCAAGCAATTCTAAATCAGTAGTCGCGTTCTTGATATAAGCACGCGCTTCTTTGGCGGCGGCACCGGTTTTAAATTCACCATAGACAATTTCGCCGTCATCGATCCATTTTTCGGTCTCGATCAGGGGATTACGAACCCATTTTTCACCATCTTTAATGACTGGTACCACCTTGGAGAGCAGGCCCTGACGTTTCATCTTATAGGCACTCCACATTTCACAGGAGACACAGTTCCACATCGCCTGTTCTATCCCGAGATACCAAGGCAGGAAATCGGTCGAGCCGCCATCAGGAGCCGAGCCGTGCTTGGGACCGGCCTGACCGAGAATAGCGAGATCAGAAGCAATCGACAAATCGGTCGCCATACCGATCTCCTGGCCACCGCCGACACGCATACCGTTAATCCGGCATATAGTAGGTTTTTTACAATTCAAGATCGCATCAACCATACCATTGAAAAGATCCATATAGTCGCCGTACTCCTGGGGCCGTTTGGAGTAGTACTCAGCATATTCTTTCGTATTACCACCAGTACAGAAGGACCTGTCACCGACTGCGGTAAAGATGGCGGCTACAACCTGACGATCGGCTGAAGCCCGCTGAAAACCAGCAATTACGCCTTTGACCATCTCGGTCGTGTAGGAGTTGTACTGTTTTGGGTTATTCAGAATAATCCAACCGGTATAGACACCCTCAACGACATTTCCATCGGGATCGATGACCGGGCGTTTCTCATAAATCGTGCAGGGAGCATCGGTCTCTTTGCCAAAATGCTCATCTTCCCAAAGGTAGTGATTTTTCGGGTCGTTTTCTCTTGGAATCCAATCTAAAGACATCTTTTTCTCCTTAATTTTTTGTTAATCGAAATCAGGTACCAGAACAATTCGGCGGCTGATCGGTTTGGCGTGAACTTCAGCAAAAGCTTCTTTGATGGTGCTCATCGGCCGGGTTTCAAGAAAGGCGTCGATCTCGACTTTGCCGCTCTGAACCATCTCGAGTACCGGGGGATAGTATTTGGGATGACAACCCCAAGTTCCGATCATTTCGGCATCAAAAGCCATCAGTTTAGAGATCATATACTCATGCTTGGCCATCGAAAAACCAACAACAATCAGTTTGCCGACAAAAGAGAGCAGATCGAGAGCCAGCGCTTGTCCCGGCTTACTCCCGGAACACTCAAAGATCTTCCAACCGTAATTGTGCGGCACGCCCTGCTCTTTGCAGTAAGCCTTAATGATGCCTTTAACATCTTTACTCGATTTACCGATCGGATTGATCGTCAGGTCGGCTCCATACTTAAGCGACCGTTCAAGTTTTTTATCATCGATGTCAATTGCTATCACCACCCGAGCCCCCATGGCTTTGGCAATCTGCACCATATAGGTACCAACGCCGCCACCGGCCCCAGTGACTATGACTAGATCACCGTCGGGGAAAAAAGGTTTATCGAGTTGGCCCCGAATCGCGGCCTGGTAGGGTGTGGTTCCGGCGTCGGCGACCACGGCATAGTGCGACAACGGCCGCTCCCCGCGATTTTCAATAACACAAAGACCTGCGGTCGGCACCACAATATGGCTGGAAAATCCGCCATACATACCGATACTGTTGCCCGGCATCTTCTGTTTCAGGCAACGATTACCGCGCCCGGCTTTACAGATTTGACACTCATTACAGGGCATCACCGCAGGAATGATAACCTCTTTACCGATCATATCGGCATCGCCACCGATAACCGTGCCACTGATTTCGTGACCTAAGGTCAGAGGCGGCTCACAAACTGTTGGAACGCCATCATAAAAGAAACCAAGATCAGTATGGCAGACACCACAGCCGGCAATCTTAACGCAGACTTCACCTTCATTTATCGGCGGCATATCAACTTCAGTCAGTATCATTTCTCCCGGTTTAACCATCTGCCAGGTTTTGATTTTTGCAGGAACTTCAGACATTTTATCCTCCTAACCTATTACTTATTAGTCCAAACCGGCTTACGTTTCTCAAGAAACGAACTAAGGCCTTCCCGGGCGTCGGTGTTGCGCATGCAATCATTAAGATAGGCACCTTCGACAGTTTCAAGGGCGGCGGCAAAAGGTTTGCCGGAAGCCGCCTTTAGGGCCCGCTTGGTTGAGCGCAGGGCGGAGCCACTTAGTGCAGTAAAAGTAGCGACGAATTTTTCAAGTTCATCCGCAAAATCGTCAAGGGCAGTCACTTTATTAACCAGACCGCAGGCCAATGCGGCATCGGCCCGTAAGGCTTCGCCGCCAAGCACTATTTCATAAGCCTTTTTGGGGCCGACAATCGCCGGCAAAGCGGCTACCGCAATCGGCGGAAAAACCGCCAGTTTGATCTCGGGCTGACCGATCTTGATATTTTCAGCCGCGATTACCATGTCACAAAAAAGCGCCACTTCACAACCGCCGCCAAGTACAGCTCCTTGAACTGCAGCGATAGTCGGAATTTCAAGACGATCAAGACGGCGAAAAATACCATGAAAAGCCTCGATCATATGCGCGACTTTGTCTTCAGTATGATCAGCAACATCAACACCCACCGAGAAAGCTTTTTTCCCGGCCGCTTGAATGACCAATACTTTAAGTTCGGGGCCGGCGGCAATAACTCCATCAAGAGCACAATTCATCTCTTCCATGGTAGCGATATCAAGCCAGTTCAGCGGCGGCCGGTTAATCGTCAAATAAGCCGCCCCGGCTTTTTCTTCGTAAGTAATAAATTTATAATCAGACATGTTTATTTCTCCATTATATATATTGGCCGCCGTCGACTTTGATAACTTCACCGGTAATATGCCCGGCAGCATCGGAGGCTAAGAAACCAACCAAGTTAGCAACATCTATGGGTAAGCCGGCTTTTTTCAAAACCCCTTCATTGATGGCGATCTGCTTAAACTCATCCGGCATCGCTTCGCCCATCTCGGTCAGGATAAAACCGGGAGCCACCGAATTTGAGGTGACCAGATATTTCCCCAGATCTTTGGCCGCAGCTTTGGTCAAGGCAATAACTCCGCCTTTGGCTGCTGCGTAGTTAGATTGTCCGAATTTACCGCGCAGACCATTGATTGAAGTAATCGTAATGAAGCGACCCCATTTCTGTTCGCGAAAAATCGGTGCGCAAGCGCGCATGTAATTAAAAGTTCCGGTCAAATCGACATCGATAACCTTCTGCCACTGCTCGGCCGTCATCTTCCAAATAGTTCCATCCCAATTCATACCGGCACTGGTTACGAGAATGTGAACCGTACCCCATTTCTCTTTAGTCGCCGCAACCAGGGCTTCAGCATCAGACATACTTGAAACATCTGCCTGATAGGCCATAGCATCACTGCCCATAGCTTTGATTTCGGCAACCAATGCTTCAGCCTGATCCGCGCTCTTATTATAGTTAACCGCAACTTTAGCTCCGAGAGAACCTAATAATTTAGCAATTTCCGCACCGATTCCCCGGCTGCCGCCGGTGACGATAGCTACCTTATCTTTTAAATCGATCATTTTTTCTCTCCTGTTCCAACCCAATCGGAATCAAAAAGGTTTATATTTGTCAACCAAGCATTTTTTTAGGCACAAAATTGTTTTGCTTTTTACTTTGTGCCTTCTGCCTCTGTGCCTCTGTGCCTTTGTACCTTTCTTTATGCCTTTAGGCTTAATTTTCGCGTTTGAGGATAACTGCCATGGTTGCTCCGCCGCCGCCGCAAATTGAGGCAACACCGAACTCTTTGTCAAGCCGTCTGAGGGCATTATAAAGAGTCACCATGATCCGGGCGCCGCTACAACCGGTCGGATGGCCTAAGGCGATGGCACCGCCGTTGACATTGAGTTTCTCAATATCAAGGTCAAGGCGGGCGACATTACCTAAAACCTGAGCGGCAAAGGCTTCGTTGATCTCAAAAAGGTCAATGTCGCTTAAACTCATTCCGGCACGCTTTAACACTTTGGGAATCGCTTCGCCTGGCCCCTCACCCATAAAAGTACCATCGACGGCGGTCTGGCAGAAATCAACCATTGAGAAAAGCGGTTTGACACCACGTGCCGCCGCCGCTTCCCGGGTCATGGCCACCATCATCGCCGATCCGTCTGTAAGCCCGCAAGAATTACCTGCGGTTACCTTGCCGCCCTCTTTTTTAAAGGCCGGGCGCAGCTTACTCAATACGTCAACCGTACTGCCGGCTTTAATTGATTCATCAGCGGTAAATTGAAACTCAGGTTTTTTCCGGGTTCCGGGAATCGTCACCGGAATGATTTCATTGTCAAACCAACCATTATCGGCAGCAGTTTGGGCCCGCTGTTGAGAACGAGCCGCATATTCATCCATTTCCTGACGAGTAACGCCATATTTCTCACCGACATTTTCGGCGGTCATTCCCATACTGACCTTGGCAATCGGGTCAAAACTGTCACCCCAACCATCCTCAAGTTTACGATCACCCATCTTGAAGCCACCAAAACGGGCACCTTTAAGCATGTAAGGAATCGTGCTCATCGACTCCATACCACCGCAAAGAACGATATCAGCCTGCTCCAGAACAATCTGCGAGACCGCCATCGACGCGGTTTTCATGCCGGCAGGACAAGCTTTGTTAATTGTGACTCCGGGAGTCAACTGACCACAACCACCTTTCAGGGCTACGGTTCGAC
Source organism: Candidatus Tharpella aukensis (assembly GCA_021163445.1). Taxonomy (GTDB): domain Bacteria; phylum Desulfobacterota; class Anaeroferrophillalia; order Anaeroferrophillales; family Tharpellaceae; genus Tharpella; species Tharpella aukensis. The sequence goes on along the minus strand of JAGGWR010000003.1, from coordinate 803 downwards.
CAGGATTGACATGATTCCCGGCTTGACGACAGTTACCGATTATCGCCTCATCAACATCTTCACCCTCAACATTGGCTCTCTTTAAGGCTTCCCGAACCGGAAATGCGCCGATATCATAGACCTGCATATCCTTCATCGTACCACCGAAACTTCCCATCGGTGTCCGTACCGCACTGACAAAAACTACATCACTGAGCTTTCTCATATTCACATCCCTTTAATTAAGAATAGTACTTTAAAATGTTAAGTTGCCAAGTTGATAGCTGAGGTGTTTTCTTTTCAAATTTAAAGTAACTATTTAAGACCCACCATTAAAGATACAACAAGTGACGGCGAACATTGCTTCGCCCACTTCGAGGGGTACACAGCTCAGCTCGTCACGGGCTCTTGTGCCTCTTCAGGGTAAAAGCCCGGCCTGGAGGTATGTCCCCGCACCGTGACTGTTTGGAGCGATAGCCGAATAGTTACTTTAACTTTATGTAACTTGGGCAAGACAGCAACTTGTATGCCATCTTATCAATCCCTCCTTAGAGCTTAGTGGTTAAAGCTGGTCATTTTTACTGCGGTAGATTGTTACCATTCAAGGTGATTATTCAGGTTGTTCAAGTTTGCACTAGCAATAAAAAAAGCCCCTTGAAGAGGCGAACTTTCGTTCATCTTCAAGGGGCTTTTGATTTATGGCGGAGAGACGGGGATTCGAACCCCGGGTGAGCGCAAAGCCCACAATAGATTTCGAGTCTACCGCCTTCGACCTCTCGGCCATCTCTCCATTAGTTCGGTGGGGCTTCTTAACATAAGATACG
>JAGGWR010000277.1 GCA_021163445.1 Candidatus Tharpella aukensis | reverse complement strand
TCGTATTAACTCGGGGTGGCTGAATAGTTGTTTATAGCTGTGATCATGATTTCCCATGAACCCTCTTCTATTTGTTTACAGTAAAAATTCGCTGTCTTAATAAGACTATAGCAGATTTTTTAAGTTAATATCTAAATTTTTGCGGGAAAGTATTGCAGTTCAAAGTTCAAAGTTCAAAGTTCAGGGTTAAGGTCAAGGTCAAGGGCAACAGTTTAAAGTTCAAAGTTCGGGGTTAACTGCAACTTCATGGGCGAGAAAAGCGTCAATGATGGGTTAAATTATGACATGATTAAAGATGATTTTATTGGTACGCAAGCTTGACTTTTGGGAGTTGGGGTGCTATTTTAAAAGGAAATAGTGGGTGTAATATTGTAAGGAGGGGTTGATGATGGATTACAAGCACAGAATAATCGAAGCAAAACTTGATGAGCTTTTCCTTTATTATCCTGTGATTGCAGTTTTAGGTGCAAGACAGGTCGGGAAGTCAACCCTGGTTGCAAATCTTTTCCAGGGTAAGGTTGATACGGTTGTGTTCGATCCAGTCATTGATATTGGTAATGCGCGACAGGATCCGGACTTTTTTTTGCAGAACCTCAATAAGCCGGCTTTTCTCGATGAAATTCAATACGCACCGGAGCTCCTTGCGGCAATAAAAAGAGTCGTTGATCGTAAAAAACAGAATGGGCTTTACATTTTGAGTGGTTCCCAGAACCTTTCGGTGCTAAAAAATATTGCTGAATCACTAGCTGGACGAGTGGCAATTACGCATCTTTGGCCGATGAGTCGAAATGAAATGGTTGTTGAAAAAATGCCCAGTTTTTTGGATAAATGGCTTGGGGAAGTGGATATTGATCTGCAGAAGTGGCAAAAAAACAGCAGTGAACCTGTCTATCCGCGTATATGGCGTGGGGGTTATCCCGGGATAATGAAATTGCCGGATCATTTGGTTTCCGGCTACTGGAATTCCTACATGCAGACTTATATTGAGCGAGATGTAAGAACAATTGCCAATATCGGATCACTTCAGACCTTTGGCCGTTTTATCGGTCTCCTTGCGGCCTTAAGTGCTCAGGAGATAAACCATAACCAACTCGGTCGGGAGTTGGGGATAGATCGCAAAACAGCTCTGGCTTGGACTGAAATTGCTCAGTCAACTTACCAGTGGCTCAGTATTCCGGCTTTCTCAAGAAATCCGATAAAAAGGATTGCCGGCAAGCAGAAGGGTTTTTTCACAGATACCGGATTCATCTGTTTTTTGCAAAAGATTTCCGCGCCGGAAATAATTTCCAGCCATCCTATGCATGGAAGGCTATTTGAAACCTTTGTCTGTATGGAGATCATTAAAAATCTGCAAAGGCTGCCTTTGGTTCCGAATTTGTACCATTTCCGGGCCTATTCTGGGGCCGAAGTTGATCTTGTACTGGAACTCAACGGTAAACTCTATCCTATTGAGATAAAGGCCAAAAGCAACCCGAATCGCAAAGATGTAAGGGGGTTTGCCGCATTTAGCGAGTGTTTTCCAAAAGAGAACATCCATGACGGTCTGCTTATTTGTGCTATTGAGCAGCCGCGAAGACTCAGTGATAACGTCGTTGCTGTACCTTGGTGGATGATTTAACTCGGTTCAGAGTTCAAAGTTTGAGGTTCAGGGTTAGGGGCAAGGTCAAGGGCGGGTTTTGATTTGTAATTTGCGGACTCCTTCAGAAAGATAAGTGTGATAGATGGCCTGAGAGTTGCATTTGTCTGATGTAGAGATATACTGATCGCTAGCTATGGCAGGTAATTTTCCTGGAGGATACCTATGTCTTTACAATCAATTAAAAAATATTTGTTCCTTTTTTGTTTTGTCATTGCAGTAAGTTTATTTTCTTGTGTGATCAATAATAGTGCTGTTGCTGCGGATGTCGGTGTAGCTGATTTTTCCTGGTTGCCAAATACAGAAACGGATTTGGCCGGATATAAGATTCATTATGGCATAAACCAGGGTGGGCCTTATGGTTTGGTAGTTGATTTGGGGATCCCGGCTCCTGTTGACGGAAGAATTCATGGTAGCGTTACAGGGCTTACGGCAGGCGTAACTTACTTTTTTGTAGGAACGGCTTACAATAATGCCGATTTGGAAAGTGATTTTTCAGTTGAAGTTGAGTATAGTGCTCCCCTTCCTCCTCCTGTGGACGTAACATCTCCAATAGGTAATGTTGTGATTGCGAGCGGGGTTACGGGTACTGAAAGTGGTTCGGTTATTTTGACTCTATCTGCCAGCGACGCTGGGAGCGGGGTTGCACAAATGCAATTCAGTAACAATAATGTTGACTGGAGTGCGCCTGAAGCTTATGCAGTCAGCAAGAGTTGGGGGCTTAGTGATGGTCTGGGTCTCAAGACCGTTTATGTAAAATTCCAGGATGGGGCCGGAAACTGGTCGCCTAGTTATAGTGATAGTATTGAGTCGTATGAGAATAGTGGTGAAACTGTTTTAAGTGTGTTTGGTAGTGCAGGCGATACATCTTTCCCTGGCACCATTGAGGATACGTATCTCAACCTTAATGATGAAAATAATCAGGCTAGTTTTTCTTTAAATACCTACACATGGCCCACCGACAGTGTTGCGAATGCGATTGTCTTGAAAATTGATCTTTCAGGGCTACCGGTTGGCGCTGTGATAGAGAGTGCGGTTCTTTCATTATATATGAACGGTGCGGGTGGTGATGCGCTATATGATGTAGCAGTACATAAAATTATTCATCATAATCCGCAGCTGGAGTTGTGTACGGGGCATGTTTATGATGGAACTAACGGTTGGACGCCAAATAACAGTTGTTATAATAGTGTTCCTCTGGCGCAGGCTGATTTAGCCGTAGCGGAAGATAGTCTTTCCCTTGAAAATACTTACGGGTATAAAAGTTGGAATGTGACAACTATGGTAAATGATTGGATGACAATTCCGGAAACCAATTTTGGCTTGTTGCTAAATTCAGATGCAGTGGCCGGCAGTGATAGTTATCGTAATTTTGCTTCCAGCGAGGCGTTGGATCCCGGGCAGCGGCCCCGGTTGGTGATTACTTATTCTTTGGTAGCACGGCCTGCTGCACCCGGTGGTTTTATAGTTTTTGATTAGGATTATAGTCTGGAGATTAGTAGGGACGGGTTCAGGTTGTATATTTTAGAGGGTGTGAAGTTCGCCCCGGAAGGCTGGCTTAGCTGTTCCTTGGATCGAAATATGGGAGTATCAATTATGCGTATATGCGTTGGATAGCGAGCCTGATTCTCTGCTTGGTAATCGCCTTTTGGCCTTGGTCGTACCTGTAAATAAAGAGATAACTGAAAAACAGTTACTTAAGAGTCTAATTATTGTTGTTCTTCCCCATCTCTCGCCATTTTCCACCTATTACCTAGCGGTAAAAGCTTTTAATGATAAAGATGTTTCGAGTGATTTTAGCCCGGAGATAGTTTGGTCATACGTGGATCATACTTCTGGAAGTGGAAATTTAGGGTTGGAAGTTTTTGTAAGTAGAGATTATTTAGATTGTGAAGTAAATAATTGCTTTTCTACGGTTACGCAAGGTTACGGTGCTGTAGAAGATTTTGGGTCAGTTTATATCTGTGTAGGTGAGTATTTTGAAGATTTGCATCTTGATCAGGATAAACGTGTTATTTTATCTGGTGACTGGGTGGATGAGTTTAGTTCTAATGTGTCTTCAACTACCAATATCTGTGGTTCAATGATAATCAGCAAAGGAATGGTTGAGGTGGAAGGTGTAGTTATTAGCTCAGGGCTTTAGGAACAACAGTTCTAAAGTCCAAAATTCAAAGTTCTTAACTATTGATTATAGGTAAAAATTATGGTAAAACTTTGCTGACTGTTCAGCAAGCCCAATATTATCCTGAAATTTATCTCAAAGTAAGATGCGAAAAACCTTGTTGCTGAGCAGAGTAAATATTCGGTTAGCTGTTAAGCCATCGCCAAATTTGATAATTACTACTAACGCGAGGCACAAAGGCACAAAGGCACTGAGGCAGAAGGCACAGAGTTTTTTATAAACACAGCAAGATTGGTAATAACTAGCACTACTCCTATCTTTGCTCTATCGTCTCGGTTTTAAACTTTGTGCCTCTGTGCCTGTTGCCTTTGTGCCTTGATGGCTTTACAAAGTAAAGCCGAATATTTACGTTGAGCAATTACAAACTTTGTGACTATTCTGCTTAATCAGCTGAGAAAAACAGGTGTAGAGGCAAAAACTGTTCTCAGGTCAAGGGTGATTTTTTATAGTGCAGATATTTATTTCTTTGTCCGCTGTTTTTATGGCTTTGGGTTTTTGCTTTTTTCTTTTTATTAAGGAAGGTCGTTCGTTTCGTTTTCTCGCCATTGCAGCTCTTCTGCTGCTCTATTGTCAGTTGGAAGTCTTTGATCTTCTCGTTTATTTCAATCCGCATGAGCTGTTCTTTTGGAAAAGATTTAGTCTGATCTGCGAGAGCTTGTTGCCTTTTGTTGCGCTTCTATTTTCCCTGACCTTTTATCGTTCTTCAGGCTTGCGTAATGCGGGTTGGTTCTCTCGGGCTTTCCTGGTGTTAGCTCCCCTGTTTTTATTCTTGGTTATAATTGTTGATCCAGAAAAAATTATTTTCTCACCTGATTTTGCCGAAGAGAAGATTCTTTTTTTAGGACAGTGGGGCTTTTTTTTCTATATCGGCATTATGGTCTATTTGACTTTGGCTCTGGTCATGCTGGAGCGAACCCTAATGTCACTTGCGGTGCATGAACGTTGGTCAATTAAATTTGAAATTATCGGGGTTGGCGTACTTTTGGCCTCATCGCTGATATTTTATAGTCAGAGTCTACTCTATCGCTCGCTTGATATGACTTTGCTCTTTACTCGTTCACTGGCTTTGTTGATTGCGGTTGCCCTGATAATTTTTTCACGGATTAAGCGGGGAGGCGGCAACCCGATAGCAGTTTCTCGCGGCGTTGCTTTTCAGTCATTTGTTGTGTTGGCCTTAAGTCTCTACCTGGTGGGCCTTGGCTTGGTAGGTGAAGGCATGCGTTACCTTGACGTCTCATTTCAGAAGAATTTTTTCATTATTATCGGAATGCTGAGTGGTCTCGCCGTTCTGGTGGTTTTTCTTTCGGAAAACTTGCGTCGTAAAATTAATGTCTTTCTCCAGAAAAATTTTTTTCGTAATAAGTTTGACTATCGGCGGCAGTGGCTTGAATTTACCCGGCGGATTTCGGGGGCGGCCTCCTATGATCAGTTACAACGGATGATTTTAACTTTTTTTTGTGAGACTTTTGGTTTTGTTGGAGCGACTCTCTACCTTAAAGATGATACAAATGGTGATTATGTCAGGGCGACCCGTTTTCGTATTGGTGCTGATCAAGCGGTTTTCAGGAAAGATAATGCTTTGGTGTGTTACCTGGAAAAGAGGGATTGGATTTTCAGTGTTGCCGACCGAGAAGTAGAAGAGATGAGTGGTAACGAGGCTTTTTTTGCTGAGTATGAGGTCTCTTTAATGGTGCCTTTACGCTTTGCGGGAAAACTTGAGGGTTTTGTGGTTTGCGGTCGCTTGATTAACTCTGGTGAAAGCTTTACCTATGAAGATTTTGATCTGCTCAGGGTGTTGGCCCGGCAGACGACTTCAGCGATCATTACCCGTCGGCTTTCCGAAGAACTGGTGGCCTCCCGGGAGCTGGTGGCTATGGGTAAGGTCTCGGCTTTTGTTATGCATGATCTTAAAAACCAGGTTTCAAGTTTGTCGCTGATGGTCGAAAATGCTGTTGATTATATCGATGATCCCGAATTTCAGGAGGATATGCTGGAAACCTTGACCGGTACTGTAGACAAGATGAAAAACCTGATTGCCCGGTTGAAGAATTTACGCGAAAAGCCTGAGCTGAATTTGGCCGAGGTGGATTTGCTGGAGGTTGCCGAGCGGGTTATCAAGAATCTTGGGCGTGAAGTCGAGCTGGTTAAAGATGGGCCGGTGCTGGTTCAGGCTGATCGGGAAGAACTGGCTACGGTTCTGCTTAATTTACTCCTTAATGCCTTTGATGCCGGTCTTGAAAATCAGCTGGTGGTAGTTACTGTTGGTCTGGGAGAGGGCGGCGAGCCTTGTTTCAAGGTCTCCGACCGGGGTTGCGGCATGAGTGTCGATTTTATCGAAAACCGTCTTTTTAGAGCCTTTTCCACGACCAAAAAAAAGGGTTTGGGGATTGGTTTGTACCAGTGTAAACAGATTATTGAAGCCCATGGCGGCCGGATTGAAGTTGAAAGTGAGTTAGGGGTTGGAACAACATTCGTTGTTACAGTTCAAAGTTCAGAGTTCAACGTTCAAAGTTAAGGTCAAAAGCAGGTTAAAATCAAGGGCAAGAGCGGTTTATGGAAAAGTTGTTGATTGTTGATGATAGTAATGAAATCAGGAAACAGCTGAAGTGGGGGCTTGGTAAGGAGTATAAAATTCTTCTGGCCGAGGATGTTGATACGGCTCTTAAGTTGTATAAAAAACACCAGCCCAAAGTGGTGACTCTGGATCTTGGGTTGCCTCCTGATATAGATGGAGCTACGGAAGGTTTTCGTTGTCTTGAGGGGATGTTGGCCGAAAATCATCTGGCCAAGATTATTGTTCTTTCCGGCAATGACGAGCGGGAAAATGTTCTTCAGGCAATAAGTCTCGGAGCTTATGATTTTTACCAGAAACCAATTGATTTGGCGGAATTAAAAGTTATTTTGCATCGGTCTTTTAATCTGGCGGCGATTGAAGCGGAAAACCGGCGCTTACAGAGGGCTCTGATTGTCGATGATGGCGGAATGGGTGGCATGTTGGGGCAGTGTTCGCAGATGTTGGAGGTTTTTGCGACAATCAAGAAGGTTGCGACCGTTGATGTGCCGATTTTAGTGCTCGGTGAAAGTGGTACCGGTAAGGAATTGGTGGGTAAGGCAATTCACAATCGCAGCCTTCGTAAGGAGGGGGCTTTTATTCCTCTTAATTGTGGCGCGATTCCCGAAAATCTGCTTGAATCGGAACTTTTTGGGCATGAGAAAGGCTCTTTTACCGGAGCCCAGGCCCAAGTTCGAGGCAAGGTTGAATATGCTCATGAAGGAACTTTGCTGCTTGATGAAATCGGTGAGATGCCGGCATTGTTGCAGGTCAAGATATTGCGTTTTCTTCAAGAAAAGGTCATTCAGCGGGTCGGTGGGCGCGAGGATGTCATGGTTGATGCTAGGATTATCGCAGCGACAAATATTGATATTGAAAAAGCGATTGCCGAGGAAAAATTTCGTGAAGATCTCTATTATAGGATCGGTGTGATTACAATAGTCCTGCCGCCGCTGAGAGAGCGGGGTGAAGATGTTGTATTGTTGGCCCGGGTTTTTCTTAAGCGTTACAGTGATGAGTTCAGTCGAAAAATTCGGGGGTTTAGCAATGAATCCTTGGCGGTCATGCAAGATTATGCCTGGCCTGGAAATGTTCGGGAGCTTGAAAATAAGGTAAAAAGGGCTGTGGTTATGGC
>JAGGWR010000338.1 GCA_021163445.1 Candidatus Tharpella aukensis | reverse complement strand
TTCATGCTGCAGTTGCTCAAGCTGCTGAAGTGAGTGGAAAAAGTATAAATCAATGGGCAGCTGATATGCTGGATCAGGCAGCACATTCTCATTGAGATATGATGCGAAAAACAAATTCAGTAACTTTGTTAACAAAACGAGGTATGAAGCCCCGTTTGATGCAGGCGGATAATATTTGATCTGTTTATATAACAGGAAAAAGTTTTTACCAAGGCATCATTACCTGATTTCCGGGAAAATTTCCGCTAGTAACTTTGATGCCGACTGACGGTATATCTCCTGGTATTCGGATGATAGAGACGTTTCTTCGGGATTGATTTCAATGGTTCCGGCCCCGTTTTTCATGGCGATCAGCGGCAGGTGAGCGGCCGGATAAACTACTGAGACCCGGGAAAACAGCTTTTCCATTCCAGCAATGATTTCATGGCCCCGGTTGAGGTGGCAGACAGCGATTTTCTGCCGCCGTTGGTCGTGAAAATTCCAGACCTTTTCCGGATTTCGCTCAAAAGCCTCCTGGCAGGCGTATTCCCGGTAATTGTATTCTTTCTAGGAGGCTGTCCGAGAATAGAACTTTTTGAAAAGTGACCACAATATATCGTGTTTTCATACAGAAAAAGCACCATATATAGTGGTGTGAAAATTATTTTCTGCATTCTCGGACAGCCTCCTAGTATTTCGAGCATTATTTTCAAAAAATAACGCGGAGATGAGGGGAAAGAGCATTCTCGGACAGCCTCCTAGAGGAGGAGGAGGAGGAGGAGAATGGATTTATTAATTCTCGAACAGGTGCTTTTGTAAATGCTGCGCTAGACGCAACTTCCAGCAACCCCCCCAGTGGCATCTATGCTGATACAACTTCTGAACAGCCCTTTATCCCCGTAAGAGGTAGTACCTCTTACCCTTCAGCAGTAGGTGCAGACTATAAGCCCCCAGTTGATAAATCAAAATGGGGTCAGCGAGTAAGAAATAACCCCCGCATCTCAAAAGTGATTGGTGCTGACATTGATAAGATTGAAAAGAAACCATTTAAGATACCTCGTGGGGTAGAGTTCTGGAAAGGGAAGAGGGTTCACGCTTATTGTGGCGGGTATTGAACAGTTAAAAGGGAGGAGGTATGCGAACAACGTTAGCGGTGATAGAAAATGAATAATCTAAAACGAGAACCTTCAGGTATCGGCGGATGGCTGTTATTACTTGTGATAAATTTGAGTGCTATAGCTCCATTAGCCTCCATAGGTTTACTATTTGGTGAGATAGCCAAGGAGGAACGAGCATACCCCCAACTTCTTAATCTTGACAAATGGGCCTCCTACAAAACCATTACATGGTGCTATACAGCAGTTATTATTGCCTTGTGTATTTATGCAGGAATAATCTTGGTTCGCAGTAAAACATGGGTGTCTGTTCAGAGGTCGATCATAATATTTTGGATAGTTTGGCCTTTTTCAGATATTTTCCAAGTTTCGTTGCTCACCTTTTTGTTCGGCAATAATTTTATTACAGCACATACAGTCGGAACGTTTATAGGGTCAATCCTCGCAGCAACTATTTGGACGGCATATTTATTAAAGTCGATCCGGGTGCGTAATACTTATGGAGAACCGGAAATGCACCAAGACAACAAAAATGTTCAGGCCCCAAAATTAAATCCTGTTATAACTTCAATGGACCCTGTTAAATTTGAGGGATCCCCGAAAAAAAGCAAACAACAGCCACCTGTTAAACAGGAAGATTCTTCGATGTCAAAAGATGATAGCAACACTATTCCGCAAGACATTTCAAGTATTGAACAGAAAATTTTAGCTCTCGAAAGTCTGGAAGCACCCGTTGACCTTCCATTAAACATTGATGATGATATTGTATATGAAAAGGCTTTCAAAGAGATTGAGGATAAGAAGGTTCATAAAGCTTCATGGGCTAGAGCTTTTTCTGAAACTGAAGGTGACGAGAAAAAAACCAAAGCTTTGTATATTAAGCTGAGGGTTGCAAATATGAAAAAGGTACTGCGTCAAAAAGAGGAAAAAAAACTAGATGATGAACGCCGTATTCGAAAATTGAGGGAAAAAAAGTTACGTCGTTTAGAAACTATCAAAAAAACAAAATCACTTACTGAAAGCAAGGAACAGTTAATTAATAGTTTAGGAGAGAAGTGGGAAAACTTAGTGCGCAAGTATGAAAAGATATTAGCCGTCGACCATCTTGAGGATTATCTTTATGATATAGCTGAGATTTCATTGTACGGAAGAACTCATTATGCCAACTGGCTTATGCATGCGAAGATTGATTGGATTAGGAAAAACGTAGAAAAAGGACCTAATGACCGTTTATTAGGGCATTACGGGATAATCCTAATCTTTGCACTTGAAAGAGGGATAGATATTCAAAGCGCTAAAGAGTGGGGACGCCCTTCAAGATTTAAAGTGTTAAATGCTCCAGGAAATGATGTGAAATAAAATACTTAATCGTAATTCTTTCGTTGATATTATGTTCCGCATCCATCTCAGCGGGTAACGATCGCCAATTCTACAGACACCCAGATAAACATTTTTCTATATATTTACATGGAGGGTGGTCAATTGAAAAAGGTCGAAATCCGCATGTAGTTGTAAAATCAAGGAGTATTGACAAGCTCGCATCTATAACCGTGACTATCACTGATAATGCTGGATACGAACCTATCACCAAAATAACCACACCGGAAGAATTCGTGAAAGAACTCGCTAAAACTATGGGTTTTGATGTTGAATTGCTCACTTCAGAAGAAACAAGTTTTTTGGAACGAGGAAGCAATGAGTGTGATGTATATTATGAGGTTAAATCATATGGATAAAAATGTTAAACTCATATGTTACAACATGGTTTTTCACCATCTCAACAAATGTTTTTTGATTGCATATGGTGCAGGTGGGATGGAAATAAGTGATAGAACTGCAGCTCGTTATTTCGACAAATCAGTAACCCAGCAATCTCAACAACCTTCTTCCCACACACACAATCATCATACTATTGGTCTTCTACTTCTGGATGGTTTTATCCATACAAAGCACTGTGTATAGGATTTGACAAAGGTTTCATGCATTTTGCCCATAAAATGAATATGTCCTATGTGCGAGCAGTCCGCACTGACAAAGTAAATTGATTTTGATGGAGAGCGCTATGCAGAGATTCATAATAATGGTTACCTTATTGTTTATTTATTGTAGCCCTGTTTACGCGGGATGGCTTTGGGGACCGTCAAACTATTCTGAATGTGTGGCGAAGTATGTTGCTCCAGCAAAGTGTAAACGTGCCTCATATCTTTTGAATAATTCATGCCGAATGGAGTATGACGAGGGTAAAAATTCGCGAGCATGGAAAGATTATTATAAGTCTCTGAGAGACGGATTGGCAAATACTGAGCAAGACAGCGCTGCGTTTTTTGTTTGGAGGGCTTGCAAAGAAGCACATAAGGAACTTTTTGAAAAAAAACCTGTGCCAAGGCTTTCGACTAAAGGAGGCATTAAAAAAAGACACAGACAAGACCCAAAAGATCAGTCAGATATTGTTTCTCCCAAATCGCAAAACAACCCACTCGATTTCCTTGATGAGTCAGATTATGCTGGCTTCCTTAGAGATTATAAGAGAAAAGCCGATAAAGCTCTACGAGTTTGGCCGGTGGCGGAAAAGTTGAGGTCTTCGAGGTTATACGAAAGACCAACGATGGGCAAGGATAGAACGTTATATTTACCACAACTACGATGGTGTACGAGGGAGTCTCTTCGTATCGAAACCATGCGAAATATTATCAGCGGGACATCAGAATTTGCAACGATGGAACAAGACTATTCTTCCCTTTGTGATGATTTTGACTTTTTTCAAGAAGATCTCGATCGGGCAAAACAGGAAGTTAACACCAACAAAGATCAAATAATCAACAATGCAATACAGTCTGCGAGGGGAATTTTACGAACTTACTCACGCAGATCTCCATATGATTAACCTATGGCAACCCCTAAACACTTGTGGCGTAGAGGGGATGTTGCGGCAAGTTTTGTAAATCCGCTTTGTTTGGGAGCCCCCAACGAACTGTTTACCGAAAAGGAGAATATTATTGAAGGGGTTTTAAGCATTTTAAAGAGATATCGCGAAAGAAGAATAGATTGCCGAGGAGGTTGTAAATGTCCATACCGGGAGTAGATATTTCCTGTGATCGATGCGATTACAGAGGAGCAACGGGAGTGGTTTTCGGAATATTCAAATATCGTACACAACGTGGCAATATTTCGCTTCCGCGAGATCTTGGCTGGTGCTCGTCTTGCGACTCACTTGCACCAATTGAAGAAACGGCTCTGGGTACAAGGCGTAAATCTTTGGAAAAAGATTTAGAATCCATCAACAACAAAATCGAAAAAGAAAAAAGGGATTTACTGGAGAAAATATCATTTTTCAAAAGAATATTTTCGTCCCCGCAACTATGCAGTGAAACACTCACAGAACTTCAAAAACAGGCAGAGTGGTTTTTATCTGAACTGTCTTCGCCGGTATTGCTGGTGGATTATCTCTGCAATTCTCGTGAACCCCGCTGTTTGACTTGCGGCTCTGATGAAGTCTACAAGGTTCCCCAAATGCCTGATGGCCTGAACGATTTTTACGATGACTATCGTGTCAAAATACCTATTGGGATGAAACACCCTGGTTGTGGTGGTCAGTTGCTGGCATCGACCAGCGAAGTGCGTCTTAACCGGCGTTTTCGTGATCGGGTATACGATCTGAGCGGAAAAAGTATTACTTGAACCTGTCTCTAGGTGGTTTATCAAGGGTATCAGCTTAAGAGACCAGGTGAAAAAAAGAAGCTTGGCATAAAATTCTGTCTTGTTGAGGATGCGAGTAACTCTTGGGATAACCACGACGCCATTATTGGTGTCGCAAGCGTTCTGTAAGGACGTCAACCCCAGGAGGTTGCTCCTTTTTTTGTGTTGTAATTCCGGGCTCAAACATCAAATAAATAACATTACAATTTGGGAAACCATTATCTTATGAAAACATTTGAATCCTGCCGTATCGAACCTAAAATGATTTCCTTTTTACTGAGAAGTCTGATTATTCTTTTGTCAGGCATCATATTACCACTGCCAACATTAAGTTATGCAGGCATACAGGAATCAATCGTTAAAGTTTTTACAACCGCTACGGTTTACAACTATGATGTTCCATGGCAAAACAACGGTACTGAAAATTTTACGGGATCGGGATGTATTATTTCCGACAAGCGAATTCTAACTAATGCTCATGTGGTTAGCAACGCAACATTTATCGAAGTAAAAAGAC
>JAGGWR010000094.1 GCA_021163445.1 Candidatus Tharpella aukensis | reverse complement strand
GTGGTTGTGATATTGCCAAAGTTTATTATAGATTATCAAGTGGCGTGATTACCGAGGTCATGTTTGAAGGGACAATTTATGCTGCTGCGTTATACGAATAGCGTATGGCTTGCTTGATCTATCCCAATCTAAGAATACCCAATGACTAAAGGAAATAAAGAATGACCAAAACCGACATAATTGACGCCGTATGTGAAGAAAATGGATTTTCCAGACGGGAATCAGCAAAAATATTTGAAACGATGCTCGAAATCATCAAAGAGACTCTTGAAAATGGTGAAAATGTCAAACTTGCAGGTTTTGGTAGTTTTCATATTCAGCATAAACGAGCCAGGCGTGGTCGTAATCCGCAGACCGGCGAAGAGATGACAATTTCAGCCCGGCGGATATTGAGTTTTAAAGCGAGTAATGTTTTGCGGGAGCAGTTGAACCCGAAAAAATAAATTTCAAAAAATAGAAATATTTCAATCCAGCGAACTCAAGCGTTCGTTCCTTGCTCTATAGTGGTGTCAAATAGAAGGTTGGATATCTCAACTGACATCAACTTTAGCAGCCAAGGAGAATGTTATGAGTTTATCATATGAAATTTGATTTAACTTGTTTGGTTCCGGCTGGGCCGAAGTAGGGAACAGCAATTTTTCACCAGCGTGACAATTTTATTCAAAGACCCAAAAGAGATTTCCGCTTCACGCTGTTTCATGTACAATAAAAAAGCGCCCAAGGAGAGGAAAATAAGATTCGGCAAACAGAAGAAGAAAAGTACCAGTGAGGGTTGCCATTCAGCCAGATACTCGGTTACCATACTGGTCAAATAGTAGGCTAAAATAAAGATAAGACCAAAAACAAAGCCCTGAAAACGGGCTCCGCTGCGAACCGGCACCAGGGCCAGAGCCAATCCCAACAAGGCAAAAGCGAGACAGGAAAAAGGCTGGGTAAAGCGTTCATAAAGGGTTGACTGAGCCCCGAAGGGGTCGCCTCCCTCTCTCTTTCGAAGAGCAATTTTGCGCAACAAGTCGGAATTTGACATGGCTCGGTTTTTAAGTTTCACTTGCCCTTCTTCACCCAAGAGATCGGAGATATCAAAATTGATGCGATATTGGGAAAAATCTGTCACCCGGTAACTCTCCTGCGACGAATCGTATTCATGAATCGTACCGTTTTCCAACTGTAACAGCAGGGTCGACGAGCTGCGATCACCGACAATCACCCCCTCTAAGGCCGTAATTGTCTGGGGATGGTCACCATGCCGACGATCCTCAATAAAAACCTCCGCCACCCGTCCGTTTTCTCGATTAATCTTACCCATATAGATAGCCATACCCGGAAATGCCAGATTAAGAGATTGAGAGCGTAACGCCAGAGTTACTTTTTCCTGCAAAATTTCAAAGGTCACCTGACGCACCTGACGCATCCCCCAGGGAGCCAACCAGGCACTCACCAACATGGTCATAAAGGTGCAAGCAAGCGCAAGTTGTAAAACCGGTTTAAACAAGTTGTAAGGGGAAACTCCAGCCGCTTTCAAAGCCACAACTTCCCCATCTCCAACCATACGACCCAAACCAACCAAGACCGCAAAAAAGAACGAGATCGGCAACGCCATAGTCAAAATTTTAGGGATTAAAGCTAAGACCAAACGCACAACATCCCAAACCCGCACCCCTTCGGAAACCACCATATTGACAATCTTGAAGAGCTGTCCCAGCAAAAGGATGAAAACCAGAACCACCAGGGCATAAAAAAAGGGGAGCAAAATCTCCCGCTGCAGATAACGATTAATAATCGACATAAGTTATATTTAAAGGTCTCCCAACTCTTTCAAACTAACCACCTGACTGCCGGCAACGATCAGATGGTCAAGCAGACGAATTCCAAGAGTAGCGGCGGCTTTTTTCAACTCTTGTGTGATCTTGAGATCATCGGCGGATGGCGTCGGACTGCCGCCGGGATGATTATGAGCAACCAACAGAGCTGCGGCCCGATGCAGCAGAGCTCGGGTCAAAACTTCACGGGGATAGACAACACTCATATCGACGGTGCCCTGATGCATTATCTCACTGGCAATCAAACGATGCCGGTTATCAAGAAAGAGGACTAAAAACTGCTCTTCCGAAAGCCCTTCAAGCCGGGAGCGGCAAAGTTCGCCAATCTGCTCTGGTGAGGTTACGGCTTGGCGTTGACGATCCGGTTGTTCGAGATAGAGAACTAAAAGTTCTCGACATAATTTAAGAAACTGAGCACTTTGTGGCCCCATTCCGGTAGTTGCCTGCAAACGATCCAAGGGTGCATCAAGCACTCTTTTTATGGTCTCAAATTGCCGCAGCAACTCTTTCGCCAGAGGTTTTACGTCACGACGCGGGATGGCATAACCCAAAAGCAGTTCAAGAACCTCATAATCGTGCCAACCCGCCAAGCCCTGCCGGGCAAAACGCTCTTTCAGGCGCCGCCGATGACCGACTTGATCAAGATTCTCAGATTTTTCTCTGTTTTTGGACATCTTTCCCCAACCCGGCGCAACCGGAACCAAAAAATTTTTGTAAATATTCAGCGTAAATAAAGAAGTGTCGTATATTGATGAAATTTAGCAGATTCAGGGGACATAACCCGATTCTCCGAAGGAAATTGGGTTATGTCCCCTGAATCTGCGGGTTAGCTGAATAGTTACAAAGTTTTAACCATTTTGAGTAAAACTTCATTGCTTTTCCACTAACGCTGAATAGTCACCTTTTTTCAATAATCGGACTTGATTTTTTTTAACCTAGGACATACATTACAAACTAACAGAAAATTCATTAATCTATCAAGATAAATCTCTTGCAAAAAGGAAATCAAGATCATGAAAATTGCAATTTCAGGTAAAGGAGGGGTCGGCAAAACCACGTTGGCTGGAACTCTGGCCCGGGTTATAGCTTCAGGCGACCATAAAGTACTGGCCATCGATGCCGATCCCGATGCCAATCTCGCCTCAGCCTTAGGCTTCAGCATTGAAGAAGTCAATAAAATCACGCCATTTGCCCAGATGAGCGACTTCATTCAAGAGCGCACCGGTTCGCAAAAAGGAATCTACGGCGGCACGTTCAAACTCAACCCTAAAGTTGATGATATCCCTGAACGCTTCAGCCTGAGCCGCGAGAACCTGAAGTTATTGGTTCTCGGCACCATTCCGGAAGGCGGCGGCGGCTGCTACTGTCCCGAAAGCGTAATCCTGAAATTTCTCCTGCGCCATATTCTCGTACAACGGGATGAAAGTATTATTTTAGATATGGAAGCCGGCCTTGAACACCTCGGGCGCGGAGCAACAAAAGGCATTGATGCTTTTATTGTTGTCGTTGAACCCGGCTCGCGGAGTCTGCAAACCGCCCGGCAAATCAAAAAACTGGCAGCTGATCTGGGCATCAACCAGGTCTTTGTCGTCGGCAATAAAGTCTGTAACGCGGATGACGAAGAGTTCATCACCAACAATCTTGAAGATTTCAAGGTTTTAGGTTTCCTCGATTACGACCAGGATATCGTCGCAGCCGACCGACGTGATCAAGCCCCGTTTGAGGTTAATCCAAAAATTGTTGAGAACGTTAAAAGTATCTATGCAAATTTACAAAAAGAGTTGGTAAGCTCTTAATCCGTAGCTAACCGCTTTAAGTTAAAAGCGGTTAAGTTGTTATTTTGGCTTCGCCCGGCTTCGAGGACGGTTACCCCAGGGCACTTCCTCGCTATCGCTCAGTGCGCAAGCTCAGATCGGCATAAAGGCTTGGCAGCCGCCGCCTGGAGGTCTGTCCCCATATCGGAATAATTTGTGGACTACATTGCCGCCTACAATCAAACCCCTCGCTGCTGGCACTCCGGGCTGCAGTAATAGCGCCCCATGTCGCGCCAGCCCCCGGCAATAGCCTCTTTTTCCGGCACATAAAGGCCGCAAACAGCGCATTTGACCATTTTTTCCCCGCTCCCCGAAGATTGGTTTG
>JAGGWR010000317.1 GCA_021163445.1 Candidatus Tharpella aukensis | reverse complement strand
TTCCAGACCGCTATGCGGCCACATATTATGTAAATAACAAATGGACTTCACTTCACATTATACCTATTTTAGGCATAATGTGAAACTCTTGTAATATCAATTAGTTGCAAGTAGTTACTTAGAAGTCCGATCTTCTGCGTCGTATTGATTTTTCAGACACTCGACATACTACATGTATGGTCTCGCGCCTGAAAAACCACTACTCCTTGTATATCGAAATTTTTACTTAGCCATCCCGTGACTTTTTACGAGTTCATCATTGTTGGGAAGCATTTGTTTTTTGAATCTACACTTGTATTGATTGTTTCCGTTTTTGTCAAGTCGTTATCCCGATCTTTAAAGTGGTTAAAGTTTTTTGCTCTATTTTTTCTAAATAGTGCCTGACCAAAAACCTGACAATTTTCTTGAGTGCAAGGCAGGCTCAGATTTTAACCGCAGGCATACATTAAGTATTCCGAGGATTAAAATTTGAGCCTAACGCCGCAATCGGGGAAATTGGCGGTTTTCGGTCGCGCACTAAATATTCGGGAACTGTAATTTTTTAGTTTCAGTTCTTTCTGGGAGGGTTTATTTTGCTAAAGTCAGGTTCCGTAAAGTTAGCAAAGCAGTTGGCTCCAGAGTTGGCCGATCTGCAAAAAAAGGGGAAAAAAATTGTTTTTACAAATGGTTGTTTTGATTTGTTGCATCCCGGACATGCCAGCTATTTGGCGGCAGCGCGGGCTTTAGGTGATTTTCTTGTGGTTGGAGTTAACTCTGATGCTTCCGTGCGCAGGCTAAAGGGTGAAAAAAGACCGATTATGCCGGAAGTCGCACGCTCTCAACTTTTGGCAGCTCTTTCTTCGGTTGATTATGTAACTGTTTTTGCCGAAGATGATCCTTATCAATTGATTAGTTTGCTGCAACCGGATATTTTGGTCAAGGGGGGTGATTGGGATACCAGTTCAATTGTGGGCCGGGATATTGTTGAAGCCAGGGGCGGCAAGGTCTACTCTCTGCCGTTTATCGACGAGTACTCAACCACATCTATTGTCGAGGAGATCATTCGCCGTTATAGCTGATGGCGTCGTAAAAAGTTCCGATATCCTGCGTTGTTGTGGTTATCCAGACACTCGACATACTACATGTATGGTCTCGCGCCTGGAGAGCCACAACATCTTGTCTATCGAAATTTTAACTTAGCCATCCCGTAATTTTTTACGAGTTCATCATAGCTGATTGAAAAAAACTTTACTGATAAGTGCCCAACAGGCAATCCGCTGCTTCTAGATTGTTGCAGGGGGTCAGAATCAGATCACGCCAACCTTTTTTGCGGACATTGCGGATGGTCTCTTGCAAAGTTGCAACTGATTTCAGTTTCTGTTTGTGGGAGCTCATTGGGCTCGGTGTTTCAAACTTAAAAATTATCTTCTTTTTTCCATATATCAGCCCGTTTTCGAAGATTTTGAGCATGGTTGACGAGAGCTCTCCTTCCGTGACCAGTTCCAACTCCCTTTTGATTCTCTCCTGATAAGCCATAACCATCAAATAGTCGGCCTGTGATGCGGCTAATGACTCTGGTGTACAGGCAAACCAGTCTCTCCCCCAATCGTTATTGTAGAGGAGCTCGTAATGGACGTTCTGGGCACAGAGAAGCGCCGGTTTTAAGGTTCGGCAGGTTGTAAAGATGGTATTGGCAATCTCTTGCAGGGTTAAAGCCTGTTGTTGCCGCCAGTCGTGAAACAGAGGCTTGTAAAAGTTTATTTGAGTTTGATTTTTGCCTGTAAATTGATATAGATTTTTCGGGTTTGGAATGATGGAGCCGTCAATTTTCTCAAATCCCTGGTTATGTCTGAGCATCAGGTCATCTTGCAGGAGTATGCCATCAATCGGGTAGGCTGCCAGGTCGAGAAATAGTTTTTTGAGAAAGTTGACATTTTCTTGCGCTGTTGGTTCGAGAAGGTTCTCTTCCTCTATAATTGAACCATTTTTTTCATCATAGCTTAAGACTTGTGGTCTTGAGTTGCGGGCGTAGTTGGCTTGCAAAGTTGTCATCCAGGCAAAGACCTTGAGTCCGGCCCGGTGCGCACCTTTGCATGCCGGCGTCAGGATGTCGGAGATAACCGGGGCCTGGTCGGTGTTGAAATAGACCCCTTCCCGGTTTTGTATACGATCCTCTTCTTTTACCAGATTATGAAATCGATCTTTGTGATTATGAAAGACTCTTAGAATGATGCAGTTGTAGCCTGTTTTTTTGAGCTTGTTAAAGTATTTTTCGCAATCCCTCCAGCTCTCTTTTTCAAGAACCGATATCTGAGCTCCGATTAGAGGCTCTGCCTGTCCTGCTGCGGTATTGCAGGCGGGTGCAAAGGTTAATAAAATTACGGCCGTCAGAATCGTGCCAATAAACCTTAACTGATTTTTCACCACGAAGAGATAACCTGCTTGGTTCCAACTGGGCCAGATTAGGTTTTGCTTGATTCGGGGTAGGATAAAAGAAATAGAGTCTTTTAGCATCAGGAAAAAAGGGCAGCTGCGAGTTCTTGTAACGTGGAGATCTCTTTTACGTAATCTTTGTTACTTGTTTGGGTAGAAGAGAGGTTGCCTTGGGGGATAATGATCTTTTTGAAACCGAATTTTAATGATTCACTCAAGCGCTGTTCAATCATGTTTACCCGCCGGATCTCTCCGGTCAGCCCGACTTCACCGATAACTATTGTCGTTGTTGGGATGATCTGATCCAAGTGGCTGGAAAGAATGGCCGCGACCAGAGCCAGGTCGATAGCCGGTTCGATAACCTTCAAGCCGCCTACTATATTGAGGAAAATATCTTTATTGCTGAAATTTAGGCGTAGACGTTTCTCCATTATGGCGATCATCAGGGCGGCTCGGTTGCGGTCGATACCTAGCGTTGTGCGACGCGGAATGCCGCCGGATACCGCCGTGCTGACCAATGCTTGAATTTCGGTTAAGATCGGTCTGGTGCCTTCAATCGTCGCGCTGACCAGAGAACCAGCCAGATTTTGCGGTCGTTCATTGAGAAAAATACTGGAAGGGCTCTCCACTCCGATGAGCCCGCTGCCGGTCATTTCAAAGACCCCGATCTCATTGGTTGAGCCGAAGCGGTTCTTGACGGCCCTTAAAATCCGGTAGGGGTATTGGGTGTCGGATTCGAAATAGAGTACCGTGTCGACCATATGTTCAAGCAGTTTAGGGCCGGCGATGGCCCCATCTTTGGTGACATGGCCAATAATAAAGATTGGTGTATTGGTTGATTTGGCGATCTTGACCAGATGGGCCGCAGATTGTCTGACCTGACTGGTGGTGCCCGGAGGTGATTTGATCTCTGGACTGTGGCAGGTCTGAATTGAGTCAATAACCAGAGTTTTTGGCTTGAGTTGACGAAAATGTTTGATAATCTCTTCGATGCCTGAGGCTGCCAGAAAGTAGAGTTCATCATTGTTAATGCCCATCCGCCGGCTGCGCATCTTACTTTGAACCGGAGACTCTTCACCGGAAACGTAGAGGGTGGTTTGTTCGGGTTTACTTAATTGGTCTAAAACTTGGAGGAGCAGCGTCGATTTACCTATGCCGGGGTCGCCGCCGACGAGCACGACCGAGCCAGTAACCACGCCGCCTCCCAGAACCCGGTCAAATTCACCAATTCCGGTACTTTGTCGAGGTTGTTCGCTCTCAACAATTTTACTGATTGGGATTGCTTGGGCAACCTCTCCGAGTTCGGTGATGGCCGCAATCATTTGTGGTGTTTCATGAGCTTCTGTTGGGGCGGTATCGGTTGGCGCCTCCTGCATAGTGTCCCATTCATTGCAACCGGGACATTTGCCCAGCCATTTAGCGCATTGGTAGCCGCATGAAGTACAGAAAAAGGAGGTTTTATTTTTTTTTGCTGCCATAATGGTTAT
>JAGGWR010000204.1 GCA_021163445.1 Candidatus Tharpella aukensis | reverse complement strand
TATAGCCTTGATAATGATGGCACTGCAAACATGAAGGTTCGATATAAAGTGCTTTAATAAAACGAAATACCGACTCACCTTCGAGGGTCTGGAGAAGACTGTATTCATCCTCTTGACCCGAAGCAAAAATTTCCAGAGCCCGGCGTTCGGTTCCATCCGGAGCATTATCACTGTTAATCAGATGGGTACTGGTCAGACGAAAACGATAGAGACTGCGATCAGCCGCGTACTCCGAGAGCTGACGGGTAACCATGGCCGGATTGCGCAGTAGAAGTTGCTTGCCATCGGCCGTGGCTAAAATCCCGTGACTGAGATAGGGGTTGACTTTACGCCCCTCACAGGCCTCAACATAGACCCCGCCCTGCTCCGCAAGCCAGCTTCGGGTTAGAAGAACCTGTTCGCTTAAAAGACGAGCCTGCCCTTCAAGCTGATTTAGAATGAAACGCTTTTCGATCTTATAAAGTTTGGTAAAGCTGATAGAAACAACCAGCAGAATCAAGCCAACCACAGCCAATAGATATTTTCCACCAAGACCTAAACGAATCAGTTTCACTTACTCATTTCCCGACATATCCAATTTATACTCAAGAATGACGATGATTTTCACCTCACCTCAGACCCATCTTATTTTACCACTTAGCATATTTAACTTCAGATTAACATCTTTAACTGAACCTTTACATAAAACCTGGTTATATAGCTATTGTTAAGGACGGTTAATGTGAGCCTGTTAACCGTAAATTTGATCGTGTTCGGGCTCTACTTGCAAACAAGAACACGCAACCTATAGAAGAGAGGGAGGTGAAGGGTATGAATGAAAAAGACGGTGGCGGAGAAGTCAGCCGCCGGGATTTTCTCGCCAATGCGGCTATGACCGTGGGCCTGGTTGCCACTCTGGGGACCGCCGGGGTCTACGGAGTCCGTTATCTGGTACCCAAAGCGAAGGTGAAGAAATTCGTCGATGTACTGGTGACCAACCTGAAAGAGTTGACCCCCGGTGTGGCCCGGGAATTTATCGATGCAATGGGCCGCAAAGGAATTTTAGTCAACAATAACGGCAAAGTCAAAGCCTTCTCTAAAATCTGCACCCACTTAGGTTGCGAGGTCGAATGGCATCAGCTGAAAAAAGAGTTTTACTGCCCCTGCCATGAAGGTTTTTTTGACGCTGACGGTAAAAACATCAAGGGTCCGCCACCACGCCCACTCGATGAGTTTAAGGTGACGGTCAAGGACGACAATATTTATGTCGCCCTGGAAGAGGTGTAGTTTATGGAAGATGTCAAAAAAAATGAAGGCTGGATCGAAAAAACCCTGCCGGTTGACTGGGATAAAGTCAAAGAGGAAGCGGTTGGCGAGATCCTGCCCCACCATATGAAACTTTGGTGGTACTGTTTGGGCGGCGTCCCCGCGATCATGTTCATAATTCTAGTAGTCACCGGTATGATGCTCGCCTTTTACTATGTTCCCCACCCCGATATGGCCTACGAAAGCGTGGTCAAAATAACCACCCAGATCCCTTATGGCTGGTGGCTGCGTTCAATCCATCGCTGGAGTGCGGAGATTATGATCGTAACCGTGTCCCTGCACGCAATTCGCGTTTTTGCGACCGGGGCTTACCGTCATCCACGTGAGTTGTGCTGGATGAGCGGGGCCATTCTCCTGCTCTTGACCTTCGGTTTAGGTTTTACGGGTTACTCCTTGGTCTACACCCAAATGTCATACTGGGCCATGACCATCGGCACCGGGATTGCTGCCAAAACTCCGATTATCGGCTCTTTTCTCGCCCGCTTCATGCTCGGAGGCGAGGCTATCGGTGATGCCACTTTAAACCGTTTTTTCATCCTCCACGCTGCCATCCTGCCGAGTATCACATTCCTCATGGTCTTCGTTCATATAGTTCTGATCCGCCTGCACGGCGTAACTGAACATCTGGTCGGCATCCAGCGGGAAGTTATCAAAGGCCTCTCGCGCGGCGATGAATAGGAGTATAACTATGACTAATGAACCACAAGAAACCCAAGAGGGTTATCGTTTTTTCCCCGATCATATTCTGACTGAGGTCAATATCGGGCTCTTCCTCTTTTTTCTCTGCTGCGTTCTGGCGATTGTCCTGCCGGTCGAAGTCGGGGAAAAAGCCAACCCTTTAATCACGCCGGAACATATCAAACCGGAGTGGTATTTTTATCCGATGTATAAGTGGATCAAGATGACGCCTGAAGTCGTCGGCATCTTCTTCCCGATGTTGGTCATCGGCATCTTTATCTGCTGGCCGGTAGTTGACGGTTTTATCATCAAGACCACCAACAACAAGAATTTACCGATCATTATCGGCGTTATCGGCATGGTTATCGTAACCACACTGATGATTCTGGAAGCTATACCGCATTGATGACAAAGTTAAATATTCATTGCGCCCTGAGCCTTAGCGAAGAAGTGCCCTTGGGGTACGTCTGTTACACGGCGACCTTCGTCACTGCGGCGTATTTTATGTACGCCTCATTCCTCAGGTCTTGTGTGCCTAGCATCTGAACATTTTACTTTGCCATTAGAATTCTAGACTTTTACAAGTAAGTATAACATTTTCACTTTAGGAGAGATAACCATGGATTCAAGCGCAAAAAAATGGTTGGTGTTCATCATGTGCATCTTCCTGCTGGCGGCTCTTTTTCTCGTCGCCCGCTACGAATCGGTTCGTTTTGCCACTAAAATGGGCATGGAACCTCACAAAATCTATGTCAGTGACGCCAGTAAACCTTGTTTGGAGTGTCATAAACGCAAAGGCGTCGCTCCCAACATGATCACCCAGTGGGAAAGTAGTAAGCACGCCGCCAAAGGAATTGACTGCGTCCAGTGCCACACTGCTGAAAAAGGTGATTTTGACGCCTTTACCTGCCCCGAATCGAGCATCCTGGTGGCCCAGTTCCCGACGCCGAAAGACTGCGCCAAGTGCCACAAAGAAGAGGTTCAAGAGTTTACCGAAAGTAAACACGCCTTCCCTTTCTGGCTCTACGCTAATGCCGACCGGGCTGTTTTTGAACCGATCATGGGTACAAAACACGGTTGTGAAGAGTGCCATCAGATTACCAATTACTGGCCTGACGGTAGCGTTGGTGAATGTGATGCCTGTCATCCCAAACACACTTTTTCGATCGCCGTTGCCCGTCAGCCCGAAACCTGCGGCGAATGTCATGTGGGCCCCGATCATCCTCATATTGAGCTCTATATCGAGTCGAAACACGGCAACATCTTCAAGGCGGAGGTTCAAGGCCAAGTGGATATGGGCTTCAAGAGCTCAGATACGAATCCGATCCCCATCGAAGTTCCGGTCTGTACAACTTGCCATATGGATGCCGTACCCGGCGTTAAAGGAACGCATAATGTCAGTGCCCGCCTGGCTTGGGAATCACAGGCTCCCTGGAGCTACCGCACGGTCTGGTTTGATGAGAAACTTGGTAGTTGGGAAGATAAACGAAAACGTATGGCTGGCGTTTGTGTCAACTGCCATGGTAAGAGCTTTGT
>JAGGWR010000255.1 GCA_021163445.1 Candidatus Tharpella aukensis | reverse complement strand
TGAGGCCAATAACGAGCTATGAAACCAACCCCGATGTTGATCGCTGCCTTCAAGATAGAGGTCAGCCGGGATGCCGCCAAGATAGTCGCGGCTTTGCAGAACTGCGGCAAAGCTGGTCCCGGAATCGAACCAGACATCAAGAATATCAGTCTCTTTTCGAAACTCTTTTCCGCCACAAGCAGTGCAGCTAAAATCCTCGGGCAGGAAATAAGCGGCTTCCTGCTCAAACCAGATATCGGCCCCATGCTCGGTGAAAAGATCGGCAATCGATTCCATCACAGACTCATCCATATGCACCTGATCACATTTTTCGCAATAAAAAGCCGTAATCGGCACTCCCCAAATACGTTGGCGTGAAACACACCAATCGGGGCGATTTTCGATCATCGCATAGATACGTTCACGACCCCACGACGGAATCCACTCAACCTGATTAATCTCCTTAAGGGCTTGTTCACGCAAGCCCTGTTTTTCCATCGAGATAAACCACTGCTCAGTCGAACGAAAAATAATCGGTTTTTTGCAACGCCAACAGTGAGGGTAAGAGTGAGTAAACGGTTTTTCAGCCACCAATTTACCCAACTCTTTCAGTTTTTCGATAACATTGGGATTGGCGGCAAAAACAAACTGACCCGCAAAGAAATCGACCTCTTCAGTAAAGCAACCGCGATCATCAACCGGAGCATAAACTTCAAGACCATAACGTAAACCGACCTCATAATCCTCCTGTCCATGTCCCGGAGCCGTATGGACACAGCCGGTACCCGCCTCCAGAGTGACATGATCACCAAGAATAACCAATGATTGCCGATCATATAGAGGGTGCTGACAATGGTAATTTTCTAGATCCGTGCCTTTAATCAGACCTAAAACTTGAGCTTCGCCGAGTTCCGCCTCTTTAAGAAAGGTCTCACTTAAACCTTCAGCCACAATCAAGACCCCAGCCTCGGTTTTCAGGGCAACATAGTCAAAATCGGGATGCAGGCAGACCGCAAGGTTAGCCGGAATCGTCCAGGGCGTCGTCGTCCAGATCACGAGAGAGCTTTCCTGGCCAGCGAGAAAGGGATATTTTTCGCCTAAATCTTCAACCAGACTGAATTTAACATAGATCGACGGTGAGCTCTCATCCTCATATTCAACCTCGGCTTCAGCCAGGGCCGTACCACAGGGTGCGCACCAGTAGATCGGTTTTTTGCTCTTGAAGAGACTGCCGTTGGCGGCAAAGCGGCTCAAACAACGGACAATCTCCCCCTCATAGGGGTAGTTCATCGTCAAATAGGGACGTTCCCACTCACCAAAAACCCCGAAACGCTCAAACTCAGCCCTTTGAATGGCAATGAATTTCTCCGCATAACGCCGACAGGCCTGTCTGATTTCGGCCTGGGTCATATCTTTTTTGCGCTTGCCCAAATCTTTATCGACCTGGTGTTCAATCGGCAAGCCGTGGCAATCCCAGCCCGGCACATAGTGGCAAAGATGACCAGTCATGCTCCGCGACTTGATAATAATATCTTTGAGAATTTTATTTAAAGCATGGCCAATATGAAGATGACCATTGGCATAGGGCGGACCATCGTGCAGAACAAAAGGGGTTTGATCCTGATGACGCTCAAGGATATGTTTATAAGTATCCTCTTCCTGCCATCGAGCAATGGTCTCGGGTTCGCGCTGCGGCAGATTACCCCGCATCGGGAATTTAGTCTTTGGCAGGTTTAAAGTCTCTTTATATTCCATTAATAAAACTCCTGATGGCTTCGTAAAATGTCCAGCTGCTTCGTTGCTCTTCAATCTTCGTCACTGCGGCGTACCTTATGTACGCCTCATTCCTCAGATCTCGAGCGCCTCGCATCTGAACATTTTACTTTGCCATCACCAATTTGATTTCTTAATAATTACAAACAAAACAAACAAAAAAGAGCTGCTTACCGAAGGCAAGCAGCTCTTTTTAAGATTTATGGCGGGAGCGACGAGACTCGAACTCGCGGTCTCCGGCGTGACAGGCCGGCGTTATAACCAACTTAACTACGCCCCCAATAAAACACAACTGTAGCAATAGGCGGAACAGGGCTTGAACCTGTGACCCCCGGCTTGTAAGGCCGGTGCTCTCCCAACTGAGCTACCCGCCCACAAACTGTTTCTTTCTAATTTAAACTATCTTTTAAGGCTTTTCCCGGCTTAAATTTAGGTACATTGCTGGCTGCGATCTCAATACTATCGCCGGTTCTCGGATTACGACCAGTTCGGGCCGGACGAGCAACCGCATAGAATGTCCCAAAACCAACCAAAGCAACTTTCTCGCCTTTGCCAAGTTCTTCCTTTACCACTTCGGTAAAAGCTTTAAGCACTTTCTCAGAAGCAGCTTTAGTAACATCAGCTTTCTCGGCAATCGCCTCAATCATTTCGCCCTTGGTCATCGTAATCCCCTCCCCTCGATGTCATTATCGTTGTCTTGAAGAAGTCGACCTTATAACAAAACTGATTGAGCTAGTCAAGGCAAAAAACGCTGGTTTATGCCGATTCCGCCTTATTTTCCGCCTTATTTTCGTTTTCGTAAAGATAAAGCGGTTGAACTCCGTTGACAATAACCTCTTCTTCAACAATACACTTAACCGCATCCGTCTCAGGAAGATCAAACATCACTGAATTCATTGCATTTTCGAGGATAGAGCGTAAGCCTCGAGCCCCGGTTTTCTGCTCCAGCGCCAACAAAGCAATTTTTTCCAATGCGGTCGGGCTGAATTCGAGATCGACATGATCCATTTTGAAGAGTTTTCGGTACTGTTTGACCAAGGCATTTCGGGGTTCAGTGAGAATTTTAACCAACGACTCTTGATCAAGTTCAGTTAAACCGGCAATTACCGGCAGACGCCCGATAAATTCAGGAATCAAGCCGAATTTGAGCAGATCAGCCGGAGTCACATCGCGAGCCGTACCGGTGCCAGCAGAACCACTTTTCACACTCTCAGCCTGAAAACCGAGGGTATTACCGCGCTTACGACGTTGAACTATATCCTCAAGACCGTTAAAAGCTCCACCACAAATGAATAAAATATCTCGGGTGTCAAGTTTGATGAACTCCTGCTGAGGATGTTTGCGCCCGCCCTTGGGCGGAACGTTGGCAACCGTGCCCTCAAGAATCTTCAACAGAGCCTGCTGCACACCCTCACCGGAGACATCACGAGTAATCGAAGGGCTATCCCCTTTACGCGAGATCTTATCAATTTCATCGATATAGATAATCCCGCGCGAAGCTTGTTCAACATCATAATCCGCCGCCTGCAGCAGGGCGACAAGAATATTTTCAACATCCTCTCCGACATAACCGGCTTCGGTTAAATTGGTCGCATCGGCAATCGTAAAAGGAACCTTCAAAACCCGGGCCAGAGTTTGGGCGAGCAAAGTTTTACCACTGCCGGTCGGCCCCACTAAAAGGATATTACTTTTTTGCAGTTCAACATCATCATCTGAGTCGATACCGCGGGACGCGATTCTTTTATAGTGATTATAGACCGCTACGGCAAGTTTGCGTTTGGCCTCGTCCTGACCGATAATATACTCATCCAAGCTCTCTTTGATGATTCGCGGCGGCACCAGAGTTTCATGCAGATCGGACAGGGTTTCACGTTCGTTCTCTCCGACAATGATGTTGGTACAGAGATCAATACACTCATTGCAGATAAAGACTGAAGGCCCAGCGATCAATTTTTTCACACTGTTCTGATCTTTGCCACAGAACGAACACCGCAACATATCCTGATCCTTTTTACGAGCCATTATCTTAGTTCTCCCCCGCAACTCGTCGATTTTTGATCATTTCGTCAATAACTCCGTATTCAACCGCCTGTTCGGTCGACATGAAAAAATCACGATCCGTATCCTGCTGAAGGCGCTCAAGGTCTTGGCCCGTATGATGTTGCAAGATACCATTAAGGATCTGTTTAAGGCGCAAAATTTCGCGCGCATGAATTTCTATATCTGAAGCCTGTCCGGAAAAACCACCCATCGGCTGATGCAGAAGAATTCGGGAATTAGGCAGCGCATACCGTTTACCGGCACAACCGGCTGTCAGTAACAGTGCCCCCATACTCGCCGCCTGACCAACACAGATCGTTGTAATGTCAGGTTTGACAAACTGCATAGTATCATAGATCGCCAACCCGGCTGTGACTGAGCCGCCCGGCGAGTTCACGTAGATATTGATATCCTTGTCGGGGTCGTCGGCTTCAAGAAAGAGCAACTGGGCGATCACGGCATTGGCCACGTTATCGTCAATTGCGGTACCCAGGAAAATAATCCGGTCACGCAACAATCTGGAGTAAATATCGTAAGCCCGCTCACCGCCCGGACTCTGCTCTACTACCATGGGCAAAAAACTCATACAATCAACCTCAATCCGCGCTCTCGGTTTCAACATCTTTCTCGACTTCTTTCACAACTTCCGCCTCGGCTTCCTTGTAGGAAACTTTGTTCAGGAGATGCCCAATTATTTTCTCCATCATGACTTCGCGCTGAAGCATTCCGGTCAATTCGTGTTCACGACCTTTGAAACGTTCAAAAACCTCTTGTGGATTTTCGCCAGAGCTCTGGATAAAACTTTGAAAACGCGCACTCACCTCTTCAGGTGTACTTTCAATTTTTTCCAGACCGACAAGATGCTCCAAAATCAACGTGTTTTTCACCGTATTTTTAGCATCCGCAGCAATTCTCTCCTGGTTGGAGGTTATCATCTGCTCAACCATCTCCTGATCCAGACCTTGCGAGAGAAAACGAGAACGGG
This sequence comes from Candidatus Tharpella aukensis, assembly GCA_021163445.1. Lineage (GTDB taxonomy): Bacteria > Desulfobacterota > Anaeroferrophillalia > Anaeroferrophillales > Tharpellaceae > Tharpella > Tharpella aukensis. The sequence goes on along the minus strand of JAGGWR010000255.1, from coordinate 5,189 downwards.
CAGAAGAGATAGCACGCTCCTTCTCTTCAGCCAGCAGACACTCGGGCAATTCAAAATCGACCTTACCCCGCAAACAAGAGAGCAACTCTTCAGTATTTTTATTCTTCGCCTCTGAGGCTTTCGAGGAGGAGACATATTCGGTCATTTTCTCACGCAGCTGATCCAGGGTCTCCATCTCGCCGCCGGAAATCTGGTTAGCCAGATCATCATCAAGCTCCGGCACCTCCTTTTCCCGAATAGATTTGACTGTCACCGTAAAAACGGTCTTTTTACCGGCCAGTTCAGCCTTATGGTAATCATCCGGAAAAACTGCTTCCAGGTCGTAACTCTGGTCAAGTTCAAGTCCGGTCAACTGCCGTTCGAGATCCGGAATAAAGCGGCCGCTGCCAACCTCTATCGTAAAGCCCTCGGCACTGCCCCCCTCAAACTCAACTCCATCCAGACGACCAACAAAATCGATCGTCAGGTTATCGCCTTCCTGCGTCTGACGTTCATCGATAGTTTTGAACTGAGCCATACTTTGACGCAATTTTTCCAACTCTGCGTCAACATCGGCGTCCTTAACTTCAACCGAGAGTTTCTGCAACTCTATATCATCATAGGAATCAAGCACAATCTCCGGCAGAACCTCGATTGTCGCCTCAAAGGATAAAGTACTATTATCCTCAGGAAAATCGAGCTTCTCGATAGATGGCGGTGCAAGAGGCGAAAGTTTATGCTCGGCCAAAGCGGCGCTGAAACCATCCTGAACCAGATCCTCCGTCACTTCCATGCGTACCTGCTCCTGATAAAGCTTTTTAATAAGATTCAACGGAGCTTTTCCGGGCCGAAAACCTTTAATTTTCGCTTTTTTTCGACAACTTTCGTAAGCCTTGTTGAGTTTTTTATTAATCTGATCGGACTCTAAGCCGATTAATAACTGTTTTTTTACCGTACTGATATCTTTAACTTCAACACTCATAAAACTAAAACCTCTTGCCTCGGCAGCGATCCGCCTAAGGAGACTGGACTGCTACACCTTTTACATTCTTAAATATTATATGCAAGTTGCCGAAAAACCCCTAAGATAAAGGGGATCTTTTCAGCAACATCTCTAAAATGGTGCGAAAGGGGGGACTTGAACCCCCACGGTTAAACCGCTAGATCCTAAGTCTAGTGCGTCTGCCAATTCCGCCACTCTCGCATGAACTCCATAACCAACAACAAAAATGCCACTACTAAAGCAGTGACATTTTTGCACAAAGTGCAATAGTACATCAAAAAGCTACTTTCGGTCAATAGAAATTACGACTCTCCCATTTGCCGGTTCAGGGGGCTGTCCGACCAAAGAGAGACAAACGATCCCTACTGCCCCCCCATCGTCAAGAAAATACCGGCCGCAACCACGGTACCGATTACTCCGGCAACATTAGGCCCCATAGCATGCATCAAAAGGAAGTTACGTGGGTCTTCAGCTGCTCCCATTTTCTGCACAACCCGGGCTGCCATCGGCACCGCCGAGACTCCAGCCGCACCGATCATCGGATTAATCTTCTCTTTCGAGAAAACATTCATCAGTTTGGCCAGTAAAAGTCCGCCGATCGTACTGAATGAGAAGGCGACCAGGCCCATGGCAAAAACCATCAACGCCTTAGGTGTCAGGAAGGCATCAGCACTCATGGTTCCGCCAACCGCAATCCCCAGAAAAATGGTGACAATATTCATCAATTCATTTTGAGCCGTACCACTTAAACGCTCAACCACGCCGGACTCACGAAAGAAGTTACCCAGCATAAACATCGCCATCAAAGCCGCTGAGGCCGGCACAAAAAGACAGACCAAACCACAAGTAATCAACGGAAAAATCATCTTCTGACGTTTTGAGACCGGGCGCAACTGCTTCATCCGGATAAGGCGCTCTTTTTTAGTGGTCATCATTTTTATAATAGGCGGCTGAATAACCGGCACCAGGGCCATATATGAATAAGCTGCAACCGCCGTCGCACCCAGAAGGTGAGGGGCCAGAGCAACGGTTGTAAAGATCGTCGTCGGCCCATCGGCACCCCCGATAATCCCGATTGAACATGCCTCAGGAATCGTAAAACCCAGACCCAGGGCAAAAAAGAAGGCAATATAGACGCCAAACTGAGCAGCAGCCCCGAGCAACAGGGTTTTAGGGTTGGCAATTACCGGCCCGAAATCGGTCATCGCGCCAAGACCAAGAAAAATAATCGGCGGAATCAGTTCCCATTCCAATCCGTAATGATAAAAAATATGTAAAATATTATGATCTGCCATCAGATTAGTCAAAGGCAAGTTGACAATAAAGACACCGAAACCGATCGGAATCAACAACAGAGGCTCATAACCTTTCGTGATCGCCAAATACATCAAAGCAAAAGCGATCGCCCACATAATAAGGTTACCCACAGTCAGATGGTAAAACCCCATCGAATGGATAAAAGTAAAAAAAGTATCGATCATTACATACTCCTTAAAAAAACAGCTGATATAATTATAATAAGCAGAACATTCGGTTTAGGTTAATGCTAAAAATCAACTCTTTTTAGGATTTTTACCAAATTTTTCAAATAGCACTCGAGTTATCACCACCGAAAGGGACAAGGCCCCCAAAATAAAGAAAACTGACGAAAAACCAAAGACAAATATCTTCGTCGCCTCAGCCCATATATCCATCATTAACCCCTTCTATACTTAATATTTTATGGTAACTGTTCAGCTAATCCGACTTCAAATTTAAAGTAAAATTCACGTGAACAGCGCCTTATACCTCAAACGACGAGTAAAATCAACCATAAATCTGTAAAAATCGCTCTAAAACTCTCCCGATAGAGCCCATACAACCAGTAAAAAAATGATCAGCCTTCGCAACCGTGACCAAAGGGGTCACCGGATTCCATTTTTTGGCTAAAGGCCCGACCTTTTCCGGCGGAGCTATATCATCTTCTTCACCGACAACAACTAACTCCAATCCCGGCAGAAACTCTGAACCAAACTCCATCATCGCCGCTGGCGGCGCGACAAAGAGCTGCTTCTCTTGTTCTACCCTACCGGCGACCGCCGCCTGAAAAATCACCCAGGCCCCGAATGAATAACCGGCCAACAAAACCTTCTCAACCCCCTCCTGACGTAAATGATCGACCGCAGCCAACAAGTCATCGACCTCCCCGCGCCCCGCATCGAAAGTTCCGCAACTTGCCCCGACTCCGCGAAAATTAAAGCGCAGGGTCGACCAATCATGCTTCTGAAAAGTATCCATCATCGTCGTTACCACCGGATTCCTCATATCTCCGCCGTAAAGAGGGTGAGGATGAGCCAGAATAACTCCTTTAGATTCACTCCCTAAGGCCAATCCGGCCTCAAGTTCGCACTCACCTCTAATAATGATAGATTTCTCTTGCATTGGCAATACTCCTAACCCGGTAGCCGGGAACTAACTTCTATTTGAATTTCTTCTATATTAACAATGCCCTACGGGTTTTATCGCGCTTGCTCGATGTGGGGACTGGCTTTAACGGCTATGCCGATAATCAATCTTTTTGTAGTGTCTGACACTTCCATATTTCGATGATTATCGGCAGACTGTCCCCCTCGAAGTGGGCGAAGCGACGCTCACGCTGGCTCTTATCGACAGCGTGGCCTTTCTCCATCACCAATTAGCAAAAAAATGTTGACTTTTTCAACCTTTTTCTTTAATGTGTTCACTGCTGATCGAGTCAGGATCGCAGCCAAGAAGACTGCAAACAGACTTTCAGCAGACCACAGAACAGACAAAGTATAAGAAAAAATTACGACCACGAAGGTCGGCTGGTTCATAATATAAATGAGCCGCCGTTTTTCGTGGTCTTTTTTTTGCCTTTTTTATATAGTTTTTGGAGTTTGTCCAAATGCACCTTAAATCACACCATTACCTGCTACAACTTATTTTGGGGCTGATTTTTTTATTACTCGGGGTGAACTTATGCTTGGCCGACAGCGAAATCAGACCGAAGACAGCGACTAAACTGGAGCAGATCACGGTTACAGCCCAGCCCATCAGCCCGACCAAACAGGAAGGCGATCTCCTCTATACCGGCAGCGAAATCACACCCGCAGGATTAAAACTCGCCGGTATCGGCGGCCTGAGCAGCGTTTATCAAGCCTTCTCCATTCTCCCCGGTCTCAATCCGGAACTTACCGATCCCACCGGGATCGGTGGAGCCGAGATGCGTCTGCGCGGCATTAAAACCATGTTCACCGGCTTAACCGTTGAAGGTATCCCGAATTACGGCATCATGGGTGTCGGCCCCAGGGATTATATCTACGATCTTGAAAATATGGCTGCAATCAAACTTTATCGCGGCGCAACGCCAGCGGCTTTAAGCAGCGGTACCGGCAATCGCGGCGGCACTATCGATTTAAGCTATGCGCGGCCAACCGATGATTTCGCCCTGCAACTGGAACAAAGTCTCGGCCCGGATTCGCTGACTCGCAGTTTTTTTCGCCTTGATTCCGGCACCCTGCCCAGTCAAACTAAATTCTTTCTTTCCGGCTCCTACACCAAAGCTGATAAATGGAAAGGTGCGGGCGAGGTCGGCGGCCGGGATCATATCACGTTGGGCGTTAGTCAAAAATTCAGTGACAACCTTGATGCTGAGCTTTTCTACAACTATAATGATGTCGAGCAGGATCTCTATAAGGGGCTCGATTACGATCAGGCCCGCCATATTTCTCACCACCACAAAGATGACTATCTCGAAGAGTTGACCGGAACTCCGGCCGACGTTGATTATTATAAATTCCATCACACTAAATGTGAAAATCACGATGTAACGTCAATTATAAACTATCGCCCGAACGACAACCATTCGTTTTCATTAAAACCCTACTACTCTTCAGAAGATAAAAAATGGCTCGACGGCGGTGCCGACAAATATGTTGAAGCTGAACGTTTCGGGGCTAAATTCGAATATGTCGGAGATTGGGCCGGAACCTTGATCAGTGCCGGTTACTGGTATGAAAACCCTGATCTCGAAAAATACATTCGCAAAAACAAGATCAACGATCAAGGACGCAACTATGCTGGCTGGGCCTATCTTGCCGAGAACCGGGGCGACGGCCACATTCACACCCCCTATTTTCAGCTCGGACGCAAATTCGGCCCCTTCTCCTGCCAGGCCGGAATTAAATATTTCTCTTACCACGAAGCC
>JAGGWR010000019.1 GCA_021163445.1 Candidatus Tharpella aukensis | reverse complement strand
CGAATTGGCCCGTCGTACTCAAGATCTCTCCCCGGCAGAACAAAAACGGGTCTATATTGGCGGCCTTCAATTTAAGGTCGCGCACGGAATTTTGGGCACCAGTTGCAGCTACCCCCCTTTTGAGATGGTCAATGCCGATAATGTTGTCGATAAACTGACGGTTAATCGTAAACTTATTCGAGGGCGTTTTACGATCAAGAAGGAGACCTTTATTACTCTTGATCCCGACGTACTTTTTGTCTGTGAAAGCGGTTTAAGCATGGTTGGTAAAGAACTTGACGAGCCGCTTTATCAAAATCTTAAAGTCCGGCGCAGCGATCAGGTCTACCTGCTGATGCCACACTATTACGGTGCCGATCCGGCTACCGTTTTAAGTGAAGCCTGGTATATCGGCAAAATTCTTTACCCAGATCGTTTTAAAAATATTGAGATCGCCGATAAGGCCGATCAACTCTACACTTTTTTTGTCGGCCGAGCACTTTATAAGGAGATGGCTGAAATATTCGGCGGTTTCATCAAACTTACGGAACTCGCAAAAAATCACGGGATGGCTAAGTAAAAATTTCGATAGACAAGCTGTTGTGGTTTTCCAGGCGCGAGACCATACGCATAGTATGTCGAGTGTCTGGAAAACCACAACAGCGCAGGATATCGGAACTTTTTACAACGCCATCAAACTTACGGAACTTAAATGCCCTCAATAAGCCAACTCTACCAAAAGCATCGGCAGCGGCGACTTCTCTGGTTGGGATTGTTTACGTTGTTGCTGATACCAGCGGCCTATTTTATTATGCTGAGCGGTGCGGCCGAAATCTCCGGTCAACAACTTTGGCAGAGTTTACTGGCTGTCCGCGAGGGCTCTGCCCACTTGGTTATCTGGCAGATTCGTCTGCCGCGTCTGGTCGGGGCCTTGCTGGGTGGGGCCAGTTTGGCTCTGTCCGGTACGGTTTTACAAGCTGTTTTAAAAAATCCGCTGGCCGCGCCGACGACGTTGGGAATTGCTCAGGGTGCCGCCTTTGGTGCGGCCTTAGGGATCACCTGCTCCGGTCTGCGGGATTCATTGCCCGCCCTGCAGGGTGGTTTCAGCGGTCTTGATGAATCGGCTCTGGTCAGTTTTTTCGCTTTTTCTTTCTCTTTGTTGACCACATTTATCATTATTCTTCTGACCCGTCTGCGGCGGGCCGGAAAAGAGTCGATTATTCTGGCCGGAGTTGCTTTAAGCTCTCTTTTTATGGCCGGAACCACTTTTCTTCAATATTTTGCCGATGAGACCCAGCTCGCCATGATCGTGCACTGGACTTTTGGTGATCTGGCTCGGGCTTCGTGGCCGGAACTCTACCTGATGGGCGTTGTTACAATCTGTTCAATGATCTATTTTTTCGCAAATCGACTCAACTATAATGCCCTTTTGGCGGGCGATGAAGTGGCCCAGAGCTTGGGCATTAATGTTGTACGTTTACGCCTGATCTCGATGTCAGTAGCGACTTTAGCCACCGCCGTAACCGTTACTTTCTTTGGCATTTTAGGTTTTGTTGGTCTCATCGCTCCGCATATGGGGCGCCGCCTGGTCGGCTCCGATAATCGCTATCTTCTGCCTTTGTCGGCAATTTTGGGGGCTCTGATCCTTCTCTTTGCTGATATTTTAGGTCAATTCCTACTTGATCCGGTGGCCCTGCCAGCCGGAGTGATTACCTCTTTTCTCGGAACACCGGTCTTTTTGCTCCTTCTTTTCGGCCGTAGGAGCTCTTGAGGTGGGGGTTAAGTTTAAAGATTTGTCATTTGATTATGGCGGCCGGCCGGTCTTGGAGAAGATTTCATGCCAATTGACGGCAGGTAGGATTCATGCCGTTCTCGGCGTTAACGGAGCCGGAAAATCGACGCTGATAAAATTGTTGGCCGGTTTCCTGAAACCGGTCGGCGGCTCGATTTTTTTAGACGATAATAATCTGAACGAACTCTCTTTAAACCAGATCGCCAAACGGATCGCCTATGTTCCTCAACAACAGCAACTCAGCGATTTGACCGTCAGCGACTATCTTCTACTGGGCCGCAAACCCCATCAGCGTTGGCTCAACGGCAGCGCCGACGAAGCGATTGTTTTCGCCATTTTAGAAAAACTTCACTTAAACCATCTGGCTCTTCGTCCACTGCATAAATTGAGCGGCGGTGAACTTCAAAAAACCGCACTTGCCCGAGCTCTGGTTCAGGAACCTGAAATCTTGCTCCTCGATGAACCTACCAGCAGTCTCGATCTTAAAAATCAACACGAAGTAATGGAGATAATCGTCCGGGAGACCACCACCCGCAATTTGACAACCATTATCACTCTCCACGATGTCAATCTCGCCTTACGCTTTGCCAAAAGTTTCCTGCTCATGAAAGAGCGAAAAATCCTAGCCTTCGGCGGCCTCGAAGTAATGACCCAGAAACACCTCTCCGAACTCTATGAGATCAAGGTTCAACTTCATAATTTGGAAAAAAGCGTACTGGTTACGCCGGAGTAGGGGGAGGGGGGGGCTACTTGTTGTTTTTAGCTTTTAAGATATTTTCCTTAAGTTCTGCAAGTTCTTCGTCGCAAATTTCAAACACAATTTCTGCATCAATATCGATATAATGATGCGATATGATCTCTCGCAATTTGACAATATTGTTCCAGTATTCTGATGGTGTGTATTTCAATAAAGTTATTTTATCTGTTTTCAGGATGTTTTTGATTGCTTCTCCAATGGTTTGAAGACGCATGGAAATAGCATCAAGTTTTTCAAGTCCTGATGCATCCGACAGGAAATCATCATTTGTACAGATTGATGTGAATCTTTTTTCGATAAGTATAATGCTGAAAAGAATATATTCAAGCAACTCTTCCGTATTCTTTTTATCCATAGATAATCTCTTTTTCAATACTCTCTTTTAATGATTGTCGCATATTTTTATGGGGGTAAAATAAATCAACTTTTTTTCCCAGGTTTTCCTCCAGATAGTTCCATGCACCGGCGATATGTCTAAATTTTTTTTCTTTAAATTCTGCATAAAGATCAATATCGCTCTCGTTGGTAAAACAACCCTGCGCATAACTTCCAAACAGACCTATTTTTATGAGTCCATATTTTTCATACAGCTCTTCTTTGTGCATTCGTAAAAATTGAATTATGTCTGACTTAGTCATTTGGGAGCCTCATTTTCAACAGATCCTGTAAAATGTCTTCACATTCATCTTTCTTAGAGCCTTTCATTGAACAACCAGAGGTAACTATTTAGCGCAAGTAGAAAAACACCGACACGATAAGTATAATATTCAAAGTTAGTGGTTGTCAAGAAAAACAGCACACCACAGTATGCAGTACTATAGGGGACGCTGTTGACTAACTAGAATAATCAACAACACGCCGTGTTGTCTGGGAAGTTAGTTGAGTTTGTCAACAGCGTCCCCTGCACCTCTGGATTTTACTGTTTTAATAATTTCAAAAGTTCGGTTGCGTTGAGTTTGCCGGACATGTCACTGCCGGACAGGAGGTTGTCGGCGAGATTGCGTTTGTGGTGGTGGAGGTTGACGATCTGTTCTTCGATTGTGTCTTTGACAATTAGGCGGTAGACGGTAACCGGGCGTTTCTGGCCGATGCGGTGGGCTCGGTCGGAAGCCTGGTCTTCAACCGCCGGGTTCCACCAGGGATCCATATGGATAACGTAGTCGGCGGCGGTCAGGTTGAGGCCGCTGCCGCCCGCTTTCAGGCTGATCAGAAAAAGGTCACCGTTGCCGTTTTGAAAATCGTTGATCCGTTTTTTACGTTGTTTTACCGGGGTCGAGCCGTCGAGGTATTGGTAGGATATTTTTTTCTGGTCAAGATATTCACGAATAAGTGAGAGATGGTCGACAAATTGGCTGAAGACCAGGGCCTTATGCCGGTTAGCTAAAAGTTCTTCAACAGTGTTGGCGAAAACTTTAAGTTTTGAGCCGGTAAGATTGCTTTCCGGAAGAATAAGTCTGGGGTTGCAACAGAGTCTGCGAAGTTTCATAATTTCGACTAAAATTTTAAGATGACCCGGCAGCTCGTTGCCGTCATCCTCAAGACTTGCCAGTGATCTTAAGCGTTGGGCTTCGTAGAGTGAGGCCTCTTCCGGGCTCATTTCAACTTTCAAAGTGATTTCGGTTTTGGCCGGCAGCTCTTGTAAAACCTCGCTTTTTAAGCGCCGCAGAATGAAAGGCTGAATCAGTTTTTTGAGGCTCAAATTGGTTTCCTGATCACGATTTTTTTCGATCGGAATCGCGAATTTTTCCTGAAACCATTTATAACTGCCAAGCAGGCCGGGGTTAAGAAACGTATAGAGAGTCCACAATTCGCCTAAATGATTTTCAATCGGTGTGCCGGTGGTGATCAGCTTAAATTCCGCATTTAGCTGCATTGCCGCTTTCGAGCGTTTGGTCTGCATGTTCTTGATCGCCTGGGCTTCATCAAGGACGACGGTCTGCCAGGCTATTTGGTTGAGTTTTTCCGACTCAACCTGCAAAAGGCCGTAACTTGTAATAATCAGATCGAAAGGGCCTGCTTCATTCAGCATTTTTTGGCGATCTCCGGGGCCGAAAAGCTGCGGTTTAAGGGTCGGGGCAAAACGTTGACACTCCTCTTCCCAATTACTGATAACCGATAAGGGTGCGGCCACCAAGGTGGGCCCGGATGCGGCTCGGGTTAAAATTACGGCCAGGGCCTGGATGGTTTTACCGAGCCCCATATCATCCGCCAGACAAGCCCCGATCTGCCAGTGTGAAAGCTGGGCCAGCCAGTTAAATCCCTGAATCTGATAGTCTCGCAATTGGGCCTGAAAGGTTGAAGGAATTTTGGGCGTGATAATCTCTTTGAGACGTTGCCCCTGTTCTCGCCAAGCTTTGTCGCAGGAGAAATCTTTAATATCTTCTGCCAGGTCATTCATCGCCAACCGGGCCAGCGGATTAAAACGCAGCTCATTGCCGACCGGTTCACTGTAATCGGCAAGTTCTTGAAGACGTTGCCGCAGCGCTTTGGTTATGGCAATATAAGTGTTGTCGTCAAGCCGCAGAAAACGTCCCAGGGTTTGATCCAAGCCCGCTAGAAGTTCTTTAAGATTGAGGGTTAATTTGTCGTCTATATCAAGATTGCCGGAGGCTTTAAACCAATCCCGGTCGCGTTTGATTTTGAGTGAAAAATCATTGGTAGAGAACTCCCGGCGGACTTTGAACTTTTCACCTTGCGGCCATTCAAGAAAAATTTCTTCCTCTTTCAGACTTTTAAGTTCCAAAAGAAGTTCCAGAGCATCTTGAGGTTCTTCAACCAGCCATTCATGGTCAAATTCGGTCTCGTGCTGGAGGCTGGGACACTCGCTTATAACTTTTTGGGCGAGTTCACGCTCTTTATCAAGCTCCCGCCGGGCTTGAACTTTTTCCTGATCAATTTCAGCCATAACCACGCGACCGCCGACTCCGGGCATAAAACTTCCGCCACTTTCGGTAAAAGGTTTGACCCGAAAACTAATGCTTAAACCATCTTGATAGGGCAGCAGATGAAGATGGGGGCGGGGATCTCCGGCTATCTCCCGGGTATCCCGGTCGCCGCCAAGATCTGACTGAATTGTAACCATGTCGGAGAGTGAAACGGCGGTTCGGCGGGCCATCTCCTCCGCTTTTTGGGGTAAACTGACGCCCTTGCCGATAACCCGCCCGAGGTTTTCATATTCAGGCGTGATTTCAATAACCCGGTAGCGGGTTGGGGTTTCTGCAACCACCATGATCTTTTGGTCTTGGTATTTTGGACAGGGATCCAGGCTTAAAAATATCTTGTTATTGTCCATCTTTTCAATTGTCAGTTCACCTTTTCCGGCGATTAATTCAATTGAAATTTCCGGATTATTTTCTAAAAAAACCAGAGGATGGCCAACTAAAGCTGGCAGCGCCCGAGATTCATCGAAAACATATTCATGGGAGCCGTAATAACCGTAACTAAGATTTTTGATCGAGCTTGTAACGATGCGATCTTGTCCTGTCAGGTAATCCAACTTGGCGGAATCCCGGAAGAGGGTTTTTAAAGCCGCGGCCCGGCCTTTACTCCAATTTCCCGCTTTAGTCATTTTTTGAACTCGGGGGTAGATTTGGCAGGAGTGGGCATCGGGATCATATGACAAATGCCAGAGCAAGCGTTGTTGAGCGCTCTTTTTTTGATTTTTCGGATTGCTACTTTGGCTGACGGCATTTAATGAGATTAAAACTTTTTCCCACTCCGCTAATGGGGTAACAATATCAACCAGCGAATGGGTTTGATGTTTTTGGTGCAATTTTTCGCCCAGCTTCCGGTTTTTATCCGCCATATGTCCAAGTTTAGCCAACAATAACGAGCTTTCAGCCGCCTGCCAGTCGTAGCCGGAGCTTAGCGCCTTCTCTTGGAGTTTAACCAGGGTCTCTATAAAGTTACCCAGAAAATCACAATCGATCCAGTTTACAACCAAAGAGTGGAGAATTTTTTCGGTCTCAGTATAGGCGTTGTTGGGATGTTTGTAGATGTCATGTAGGATTTCCGTCTTAAGTCCAAGACGCTCTTGCAATAGAGGCAGGAGGCAGTAGAAGATAAAACCATGACGAGTTTTACCTTTTTGATTAGTTATTTTAATATAACTGATAGCTTCCGATAAGAGTTCATCTTGATTACTTTTTAAGAGGGCGAAGAGAAGGAAGATGCTGTCGTAGTCATTAGTCAGAGCACTATACTGTTTTCCCTTTTTGCGTGTCAGTTTAAGACTTTCCTGATAAAGTTTGATTGCTTGTTCGTTGTCACCTT
>JAGGWR010000147.1 GCA_021163445.1 Candidatus Tharpella aukensis | reverse complement strand
GGTATTGATGTTGGTGATGTCGCTGAAGAAGCTGAAATGTTAGGTCTGGGTATGTCTTTGATGTATTCGATCGAAAGTTCCCTTTTGCCGATGATGACTGTCGTCGTGCGTAAAGGAACGGCGGCGGCCCACTATGTTAAGTGCGGCCCGCAGGGTAATCGCAATAACGTCTTTACGCTGGGAACTCCGACCACCGAGATTGAAGTTATGCATGGTGAAACTGCGGCAGCAGCCGCATTTTCCCGGCGTCTGGTTAAAGAGAAAGACAAAGGTAATGACCTGCAGCCGACGATCGACAAAATGAATGATCTGGCGCAGCAATATTACGATCAGTCCCGGCCCGCATATTGTGTGAAAAAGGGCTTTGTTGATGAAATTGTTGATTTCACGAAAGTCCGCGATTACATGGTGACCTTTACTCAAGCTGTCTACCAGAATCCGGACTCGATCTGTCCTCATCATCAGATGCTGCTCCCCCGCATCATTAAGGGCTGATGGCGTCGTAAAAAGTTCCGATATCCTGCGTTGTTGTAGTTCTCCAGACACTCGACATACTACATGTATGGTCTCGTGCCTGGAGAACCACAACATCTTGTCTATCGAAATTTTTACTTAGCCATCCCTTTGTTGAGGATAAAGGGTACACAGCTCAGATCGGCAACCGGCTTGCAGCCTGCGCCTGGAGACATGTCCCCGCATCGAGATAGTCTGAAGACGACACGCCTGTCGATAAAATTTAGCAGAATAGTTGCCAGATATCTTAAAAAAGACCGGTTGCACTACAGTGCAGCCGGTCTTTTTTTTGTTTAAATCCGTTGCCGTGAATTTCGTTATTGCCAGTGCTGGTGGAAATTTGTTATAAGGGAAAGATGATTATTATACAAAAATCTTATTTTCAGCCAATTACTCGGGCGCATTGCTGTCTGTGGCTCAGTTTTTTTCTGCTTTTTGTTTGTGTTTCTTGTAGCGGAATCCAAACCGGATTGCGGGATGGCGGGAGCGATGCGGCGCTTTTGGCATCGTCAGATTCTTTAAATGATGAAAGTTGTCTATGTCTGGACGATGGCATCGGGCCGGAGGATAATTTCTGGCTCGCCGAGGCCCTGGTTGAGTCGGAAGATGATGATTCGACGCTGACGGTTTTTCTTGACTATCTCGAAGAGATGGGGGCCTCGGCTTCCGGAACCTTGCCCGCGACCGCCGCCGATGCCGAGATTGAGCTTCAGGCTCGAACCGGAGCCCGGTATCATTTTCCGATTGTTATGAATGCCAAGGTGAGGCACTTTATCTCATATTTCAGTACGGTACAAAATCGTTTTATGCATCATTCTCTGGCTCGCTCCCACCGTTATCTGGGGATGATGCGCAAGGTTTTGCGTGATCATGATATCCCGGAAGAGCTGGCCTATATGGTACTGATTGAGAGTGGTTTTAAGACCCATGCCTATTCGCGAGCCCGGGCTTGTGGTCCTTGGCAGTTTATCAGTGCTACCGGGCGGCGTTATGGACTTAAAATCAATGCCTGGGTCGATGAACGGCGTGATCCGGTAAAGGCAACTTATGCTGCCGCTGCCTACCTTTGCGATCTCTATACGATGTTCGATTCGTGGTATCTGGCGGCTGCCGCTTATAATGCCGGTGAAGGCAAAATTCAACGGGCCATGCGGCGTCATAAAACCGATGATTTTTGGCAGATGGCTCGTTTTCGCTATCTCAAACGTGAGACCCGCGAGTATATTCCCAAACTGTTGGCGGCGATTATGATCGCCAAAGAGCCGGAAAAGTATGGTTTTACCGATATTGAATATGAGGAGCCGTTCACATTTGACTTGGTAGAGGTTGATGATGCCACAGATCTCAAGGTTCTGGCCTGGGCTTCCGGGGCTCGGGTTGAAGAGATTCGTAAACTTAATCCTGAACTGACTTACTGGTGTACGCCGCCAAAAGTGAAAGATTATGAGTTGCGGGTACCGGCTGGTACGGGGCCGCACTGTCAGAGTGCTTTGCTCAATCTGCCGCCGGAAAAACGGATTACGTTCCGTAAACATCGGATTCGTCAGGGGGATTCGCTTTCAACAATTGCCCGGCGTTATCATACCGGAATCGGCCAGATCAAAGAGTTGAATGGTTTGCGCAACAACCGAATCCGGGCGGGGCGGGATCTTTTGATTCCAGTGCGAGTCGCGGGACGCGGGTCGGTGGTTTTTGATAAACAAATTTATCGATCCGGGACTCCGGCAACATTAGCTTACTCACCATCAGGCAGGCGCTATTCGGGTAAGACAACCCGCTATCGGGTGCGCCGGGGTGATAGTTTGTGGAAGATTGCCCGGCGTTATAATTTGCGGGTTGCCGATCTTCAGCGCTGGAATGGTTTAGGGCGAAAAACTGCAATTAAACCGGGACAGATGCTTAAACTGACGCCGGGGAGCTCCATAAAAAGAAAGCACAGCGGAGTGGTTAAGGCAAGCAAGAAGAAGCGGGCTCAGAAAAAAGTGGTTACGTTGCGTAAAGGAGACAACTTGTGGCGCATTTCCCGCCGTTATAAGGTTAGTATTGCCGACCTTGAGCGCTGGAATAAACTTCAAGCCAAAGCTATCTTGCAGCCAGGTCAGCGTTTAATTCTATATCGTTGACTATAATAGTTTATAACTATTCAGCTAACCGCAAATTAAAATATTTTTTATCCCGAAGAGCGCAAAAAAACCACGATAAAAAATTTCACCTGTCTCAATGCGGGGACAGGGTTTAACGAGAAGACCGGCAATCAATAAACATTGTAGTGTTCAGGGATACAATTAGCCGATGGTTACCGGCAGCCTGTCCCCCCTCGAAGTGGGCGAAGCGATGTTAGTTGTTCTCCGCTTTAATTTAACAGTAGTATTACAGCCCTCGCATCCACTCTTCTTTTAACTGGACGTTGCCGTTTAAGGCTTCATCGATCATTTTCAGGGCGGCTTCGCGTTGGGCCGGTGAGTGAATTTTGATCGGGAGATAGTTGGACGCGTGGTTGGCCATAAACATCCCCTTGCTTAATTTGGTCCAGGTGATCATCTCTTTAAGCTCGAGGAGCAGGCCGCGTTGATCGGGAAGCGTGAAACGGCCCTCGCGCTCGGCTTCATCGAGCCGGGTACCGGGCACAATCATGGTTACCAGAGCCCCGACATAGTTGGGGTCGATCGCAGTTAAAACCTCACCGGTGCGGCGGGCGTGGATGAGCGAGCGCTCCTGGCCAGCAATGCCGATCATAACCGTGGTTGAAATTTTGATGCCGGCTTCCTTAACCTTGTTGCAGAGAACAACTGATTCTTCTCCGCTGGTTGTCCCTTTGTCGATGGCTTTTAAGGTTTCATCATCACCACTCTCCAGCCCGTAATAGATTATCCCCAGTTTTTGTTCTTTGAGTAGTTTAAGTTCTTCAAGGGAGCGGCGGCGCAAAGATTTGGCCGAGGCGTAGATGCCGATTCTGGTTAAATGAGGCAGTTGTTCGTTGATCTCTTGAAAAAGTGGGTAGAGTCGTTTCCAGGGGATGACCAGAGCATCGCCGTCAGTTATAAAAAGTCGCCGGGCTCCGGGAAAGGCTTGGGCCGCGTAGCGGATGTCGGTTGACAACGTGGCTTCGTCTTTTATTCTAAAGCGAACTCCGGCATAAGTTGGACAGAATGTGCAGCGGTTATGAGAACATCCGACAGTTACCTGGAGGATGATACTCCGAGCCTCGCTCGGCGGCCGAATAATATTACCTTCGTAATGCATGATAAATTTCCTGATTTTGCAAATAGTAAGTTAAGAATCGCGCTGTTGCTACCATAAACACGAACAGCTTGGCAACGGAATTATGGTAAATTGATGATTTAATGAACAATAATTTGGGCATTATTATGAAAATAAATACAGTTGAATTTATTAAAAGTGCGGCCGAGTTTTCTCAAGCTCCGTTTGACGGGCGGCCCCATCTGGCGATTGCGGGCCGTTCAAATGTGGGGAAATCAACCCTGATCAACTATCTTCTTAACCGCCGTTCTCTGGCTCGCACCAGCGGAAAACCCGGTCATACCCGGCTTCTGAACTTTTTTCTGGTTAACAACGCCTTCTACTTGGTCGATTTGCCGGGTTATGGTTATGCGGCGGTGGATCGTAAAACCAAAGGCGATTGGGGGCCGATGGTGCATGACTATCTTGAGGGTCATGAGGATATTAAAGCGCTTTTGCTGCTCATGGATCTTCGCCGAAAACCGGAAAAAGAGGAAGATCGCCTAATGTCCTGGCTTAATGAGTACGGCCTGCCGTTTTTCCCGGTTTTGACAAAAATCGATAAACTCAAACCCCAGGCTCGGGCAAAAAAACTACGCCTCTGGCGTGAGCAACTCCAGGAAGAGGTTCATGGCGAACTTTTTCCGGTCTCAGCTCTGAATAAATTGGGACGTGAGGCGCTGTGGGACAAAGTCGCTCCGCTGCTTTCGGAAGCACCGGATGATGAAGATGAAGTATGATGGCAAAAAATAATGGCGCGTAAAGAAGATAGCGGTTTAAGTCTGGAAAAAGGGGCCGTCCGTAAAAATTGGGGCGGTCGTTTTCCGGTTGCGTTGGGTTATCCCAACAGTTATGCCCTGGCCCTGAGTAACCTTGGTTTTCAGACTATTTATCATCTTTTAAATCGGGATCCGCGAGTAGTTGCCGAGCGTTTTTATCTGCCTGAGAAGTTGACGGCCAGATCGCAATCTGAGGCGTCGCCCGCGCTCCTGACCCAAGAGAGCCGCCGCCCGGTAGCCGAAACCGGCGTGATTATCTTCTCTATTTCGTTTGAGCGTGATTATCTCAATCTGGTAACCTTGTTGGAGCGGGCGGGCCTGGCGCCGCGGGCCAAAGACCGGACAGAAGATCAACCTTTAGTTCTGGTCGGTGGCGTCACTACGTTCATTAATCCCCTGCCTCTTTTTCCCCTGGTTGATGGTTTTTTACTCGGAGAAGGGGAGTCGCAGATTCCCCTCTTGATTGATGTTTTAATTGAACACCAAGATCAAAATCGGCAAAATCTGCTCGAAAAATTGGTTCAAGTGCCCGGTTTTCTCTTGGCCGAGTTTCCGGTCAGGCAAAATATGACGCTGCCTCGGGCCGAGGTTAATGATTTTGTTCCGCGTACCTTTATTGCTGGGGCCGGAACCCAGGTTTTTGCCGACACGCTCTTGGTTGAAGTAAATCGAGGTTGTCCTCGAGGCTGCCGGTTTTGCGCCGCCGGTTTTGTCTATCGCCCTTTTCGCAATCGATCCCTAGATTGTGTAAAACAAGCAATTCGGGATGGAGCCGAACTCGGTTTGAAAAAAGTTGGTCTTGTGGGTTCAGCTTTGGGCGACTATCCTGATCTTACCAGCCTCTGTTCGTGGTTGGTTGAGGAGGGATTTTTATTCAGTTTCTCCTCTTTAAGGATTGATACGATTGATGATCGTCTGCTTGAATTATTGCAGGACGGCGGGGTTAAATCGATTACGATCGCCCCGGAGGCGGGGTCGGAACGTTTGCGCAGGGCTATACGCAAAGGTTTATCTGAGGAGGTTATCCTGGCCCAGGCGGCGCGCATGGCGGCGGCCGGGATTGGCCGTCTGAAACTCTATTTCCTGATCGGTCTGCCGCTAGAGACGCAAGCTGATATTGAGGCCATTGTCGAACTCGTTAAAGAGATAAAAAAAGTGATGCTGGCGGCTCGCTCCCGGCCTCAACTCAATATCGCCTTGAACGTCAGTATCAACCCTTTTGTGCCCAAACCCCACACGCCGATGCAATGGGCTCCGTTTGCTCCCATCAACGAATTAAAGAAAAAACTGAAATTTCTCGGTCGGGAACTGCGCCGCCCCGGCGGCATTGAGATCGAGATGGAAAGTCCCGTAAATGCCGCCTGGCAGGCCCTGCTCAGTCGCGGCGGCCCGGAATTGGCACCCATTTTAATCGATCTTGCCGCCCATTCCTGCGGTCAGACCAGCTATCTGAAAAAAATATTCGCCAAAAATTCCGAAAAACTCGCCGCCCTGGATTCCGCCTCGCCTTTGCCCTGGGATTTCATCTCTCAAGCCACGTCTCCAGACTATCTACTGCGCGAATATCATAATTATCTAACCGCATCTAATGCGGGAATTACTCCCGCAACCCAAAAGTAATTGCAAGGCCCGCAAATAATGGCTCTTATCAGGTTATTTTCTTGTTAAAAAACAAGAAAATAACCTGTAATGCGACTAAATGTTGCCAGGGGCCTGCCTAAGAAGAAAATCAACAAGAAAACAAGTTCAAGCAGGTGGTCAAGTGTCTGATTTTAATACTGCTACTTTAAGAAAAATAACATTATAAATCAATAAGTTAAGTTGACATGAAACAAAGTTCTTTTAGTAAAAGCTAAGGTTTGGATCGGCATTTGATTGTAAGAAGCTAGAAAATCTGGCTTGTTCATTATATAAAAGTTTTTGAAGACAGTTTGTCTACCAAAATCTAGACCATGAATATTATCTAAAGATACCTGTAGGTCACTGTTTATAAAGATTAATCCTCTTAAGGTAGCTGTGTTGGTGTCTGATTCCTTTGGTTGTGGTAATTAAATAAGCTGTCCCCGGAACTGCCTGCAGAACTGCCCGGAACTAACTTTGTAAAAAGATAAAAAACTACGTCGACCATGACAGTTTGTTTTCACATGGACAGGCAAGATATCTCTTGACAAAACCGATGTTCTATGTCGAACAATATACTTTGAACCAGCTAGTTACCGAAAATTGAAAGACAGCACACTGAAGTTACAAAATAAGATGAATAAAAAATCATTCAAAAAAATCCTTCCGGTTCTCCTGCTCAGCTTACTCCTGACTTCCTGCGCTCAATACAGACATACGCAACGATATGAACTCGATTTTTTCCAGCGGGCCCAGACCCGTATCAAGGGTGATGTTGAAGTAAGTGTCGCCGTGTTGAGTGCCGAAGAAAGTGCGGAGCTGTTTGGAGTTTTCGTAGCCGAGACCGGCGTCCAACCGGTCTGGATACGAATTCGCAACAATGACCCCATGCCCTACTCACTCTATTCGATCGGGCTTGATCCAAGATATTTTTCACCCCACGAAGCTGCCTGGAAAAATCACTTCACATTTGCTGGTTTTTCAAATGTCCAGATGGACTCCAATTTTCGCCGCCATGGGATTTATCCCTATGTCCCTTCGGGTGAAACTGTTTCCGGCTTTATCTACACCCGTCTGAATGAGGGGGTTAAAGCTGTCTCAATTGATCTTAAGAGTCCCGGCGGCGAGGGAAAATCTTTTTTCTTTATGACTCCGATACCGGGTTTTCGTGGAGACAGCACCGATCTATTTGATCATACGGGGCTTTATCCAAAGGACGGGATTGCTCATATCGAAACGCTTGACGAGTTGCGAAGTTGGATTGAAGCCTTGCCTAGTTGCGTCTTCGGCAAAGACTGCACATCACTGGCCGACCCGCTTAACTTGATAATGATAGGACATTCTGAAGATATTGGACCAGCTTTTGTCCATCGAGGCTGGGAACTGGCTGAAAGTGCCCATTTCAGAGCTGTCTGGAAAATGATTAAATCATCACTGTTTGGCTCAAATTACCGCTACTCACCGATGTCAGCTCTCTTTATGTATGGCCGCAAGCAGGATGTGGCACTGCAAAAAGCCCGCAACACCATCGATGAAAGAAACCATCTGCGACTATGGTATGCGCCGGCAAGATTTAAGGAGATGCCGATTCTGGTCGGCCAAATAAGCCGTGATATCGGCGTCAGACTAACCGGCAAACTATTTCCTCCAACCACCCATGTTATCGACCCTGAAGTCGATGAAGCGCGCTGGTACCTAGAACAGGATCTAACTCTTTCACAACGAGTCAGACGTGTCGGGCTGGCTCAAGGTGTCGGCCGGGCCCCGGAAAAAAAACCCAAACACAATCTGATGGGTGATCCATATTATACCGATGGTTTTCGCCTGGTTGTCATTTTCACCAATGAACCGACATCATTCAGCCAAATTGATTATTTAGACTGGGAGATACCGGAAGATATCCGCTATTTGATACTGGAAAACAGATAATGAGATTTGATAAAAATAACTTTACTAGAAGCTCTGTAGCCCTTTTCACAGGCATGTTCCTGATTGTCACAGGGGCTATAGCTGAAGAACCCAAAGTGAATTTTATCACCATTGGCACCGGCAGCCGCAACGGCATCTATTATCCGGTTGGCCGTGCCATCAGCGCCCAGGTAAACCAACACCGCAAGCGTCACGGGCTGCGTTGTTCAGTAGAAAGCACCCACGGTTCAGTCTACAACTTGAGTGTCTTGCATCTGGGCGAGTTTGAACTCTGTTTAAGCCAGTCCGACCAACTCGTTGACGCCTATAAAGGAGAATCTTCATTTGCCGAGCAAGAGCCGTTTCAAGAACTAAGAACACTCTTCTCGCTCTATATGGAGCCATTAACGGTGATAACCCGAAAAGAGGACAACCTTTGCTGTTTCGCCGACCTGAAACATAAACGAGTCTACATTGGTCAACCCGGTTCCGGTAACCGGGCAACAGTAGCAAAAATAATGAAGCAATTTGCCTGGAACCTTGACGACATCCATGAACCGGCTGCAAATCTGGAACTAACCACAACACAATCACTAAGGGCCCTGTGCAAACATGAAATTGATGCCGTCATGTTAATTATCGGCCATCCTTATCCACCTTTAGCAGAAGCCGCAGCAACTTGCGCATTGGAGATTATGGAAATCACCGGGACCGAAATCGACAAGTTAGTCGAAGCCCATCCAAGTTACTACGACACCATTATCCCGGGAGCTCTCTATCCCGACAACCTTGATTCCGTAAAAAGCATAGGGGTCGTCGCCACCCTGGTTAGTGCCAGCACCGTTGATAACGAGATTATATATCAGGTGGTAAAATCTCTATTTGAACAACTAGAGCGGTTCAAAACCGCCCACCCACGACTCAAAAATCTTACTATACAAGGTATGTCCAACCACAAACTAGCCGTCCCCCTACACAATGGAGCAATTCGATATTACGTTGAGGCCGGGCTCATCAAATAAAAGCAGGAGTAATCCATGTACCAATACCCAAAACCTGACAATCTCGTCAAACTACTGGAAAACGCTGCCGTCGAGTTCCGGGGACACCCGAGTTCCGGGGACACCGTACTTAATTATTTTTTTCAGAGAGAATTATTTAAAAAGTTTTTGCGTTAGGAGTTGTAAAACAATAAACATCGTAAGATGTAATGTTTATTGTTTTACAACTCCTTAGTGCCGAAAAGATGCACCTGCATCCAATAACCTTGGCCTTGCTGTAAGAGAGGTTCTTGTTAGTTCTGTTCTTCGCGGTGGTACTAATTTGAGTAAAAAATCAATTCCCG
>JAGGWR010000229.1 GCA_021163445.1 Candidatus Tharpella aukensis | reverse complement strand
TTGCTCAGTCGCCAGGATGTTCAGAAGCTGGTCGAAAATCTGGCCCAACGTTATCCCAAGGTGGTGGATGATATTGTGCCTGCGGTGGTGCCTTGGGGAACCTTGCAGAAAGTTTTACAAAATCTCTTGCGAGAACAGGTTTCGATTCGCGACTTGATGACGATTTTAGAAACTATGGCTGACTATAGTACTCAGATTCGGGATATTGATGTTTTGACCGAATATGTGCGTCAGGATCTCTCGCGTACGATTGTCGGCGACTATCTTTCCGATGATAATCGTCTCTATGTGACGACCCTTGAACCGGCTCTGGAGGAGCAGATTAATGCCTCGATTCAACGAACTGATCATGGAGCTTTTTTAACCCTTGATCCAGGTATTGTTTATGCTATGGTTGAGCAGTTTCGGAATCTTCAGGAGAAATTTGATCAGGTTTCAGCTAAGCCGGTATTGCTCTGTGTGCCGATTGTTCGTTTTCACTTAAAGCGTTTGTTGGAGCGATTTGTGCCCGGCCTCGCGGTTTTGTCGCACAATGAAGTACCCTCTCAGGTGACGGTTCAAGCCTTAGGACGGATTAGCAATAGTCCCGGAGGCGGCAGTGCAGGTTAAGCGGTTTTACGGTAAAGATAGCACTGCGGCCTTAAATGCCGTAAAACTTGCTTTTGGTCAGGATGCGGTTATTCTGGAGACGGTCGAGTTGCCTGCGGCCGAAGCTGAAGCTCGAATTGAAATATTGGCCGCGATTGATTATGATCCCACGCTCAAAATTGCCACTATAGCAGAGAAAAAAAACGCCGGGACAGATGAAAAAAGCAGTATTTGCGAAGTTGAGCTGAATTCTGAACCTGATTTAAGTGTAAGTTCGAAAAACAGTGATCGTTTTGTCGAGCGTCCGTTTATGGATGGCGTCGGCAAGTCTGAATATGATCGCTTGTCTCTGGAGCTTTCGCAGGTTAAAGGTTTAATGGGGCGTTTGCTGGTTGGCAGTGGTCTTAATGAAGGCTGGACTCAGCCCTGTTTTGCCGAGTTGTTGGAGCAATTGCTGGCGCGTAAAGTAAGTTCCGAGATTGCTCATGATTTGTTGGCGAAAGCCCACGCTAAGATCAACGGAGAGTTGGCGCCTGATAGATCGGACAGCTATATTATGGCCTTAGTTAAAGCGACTCTGGCTCGTCAACTGATGGGGCGGGTTGCAGTGCTGAGGCGGGTGGATATGGCACGGGTTATTACATTGGTGGGCCCGACCGGCGTGGGGAAGACTACGACTCTGGCAAAGCTTGCAGCTTCTTTTATGGCTTCCGGGGAGCGGGTTGCCCTGATTTCGGTGGATACCTTTCGCTTGGGGGCTGTCGAGCAGATTCGAGAATATGGCCGCCGCCTTGAAGTTCCAGTTGAAATTGTAAAAGAACGTTGGGAACTGCTGAACGCACTTAAAAAATTTGCCGGCTTTGATCGGATTTTGATCGATAGTATGGGGCGCAGTTCTCGTGATCATGCGGGATTAGCCGTCCTCTGCCGGGTTTTAAAAGTCGTAAAAGGTGATACTTTTTTAGTTTTGCCGGCGGCTTTACAAGAAGAGGATCTGCTGGAAAACCTGGTTCATTTTCGTCCATTCGGCTGCCGGGCGTTGCTTTTTACGAAACTGGATGAAACCCAGTGTTACGGGTCAATTCTTAATGGTTTGAGCTATGCTCGTTTGCCCTTGAGTTTTTTTACGGATGGTCAGCAAGTACCTGATGATCTCGAAGCGGCGAGCCCCGAGCGTTTGGCGGATCTATTGTTGGATATTGTGTAACTTTACAAAAATATGAGGTATATTTTATGGATCAGGCATCGGCATTACAAAAATCAGCTTCGTCGGTGAAGGTGATTGCCGTGGCCAGCGGTAAGGGTGGGGTCGGTAAAACCAATACGGTTATTAATTTGGCCACCTCTTTAGCAAAGTTGGGAGAGCGAGTGTTGGTTCTCGATGCTGATCTCGGCTTGGGCAATCTTGATGTAATGCTGGGTTTGGCTCCGGAATATAACCTGCAGCATCTTTTTTCCGGTGAGAAAAACCTCGCTGAAATAATTGTCGAAGGGCCTCAAGGGATTAAGATTATTCCGGCCGCTTCCGGGATTCAGGAAGTGACCCACAGCGGCACCCGCGAACAGAGTATTTTGATGGAACAGATGAGTCAGTTTGCCGAGCAGATCGATTATCTGTTTATCGACGCAGCGGCCGGGATCTCTGATATGGTGACCAGCTTTGTCAGGGCGGCCGATGCGGCGTTAGTGGTGGCGACTCCGGAACCCACCTCGATGACTGATGCTTATGCCTTGATGAAGGTTCTTTGTAATCGTTATGGGGAGAAAAAATTCTACCTGCTGCTCAATCAGGTTTCCGGCGAGTCGGAAGCCCGGCGGGTTTACACCCATTTGAGTCGGGTGGGTGAAAAATTTCTTGACATCACGTTGGTTTTTTTGGGATATGTTCCGAAGGACACGAATGTACCGATGGCTGTTTGCCGGCAACAGGCGGTGGTTGAGTATAAACCTGAATCACCGGCCAGTCAGGCTTTTGTTGAGGTCTCTCGGCGTCTGCAGAGATTGCCGCTACGCTCAAAGAGTGGAGGATTGCAGTACTTCTGGCAACGTTTAATTGATGGCTAAAGTCGTGACACAAAGTGAGGCCGGAAATTTTATTTTAGAAGATGAGGTTCTACTCAAAGAGTATCTGCCTCTTATTCAGCGGTTGGCCTACCGTCTGGTGTCACGTCTGCCGGAGAGTGTTGAGGTTGATGATCTCATCAATTCGGGGGTTATCGGGCTTCTTGATGCGGTCGGTAAATTTGATCAGGATCGTAATATCCAGTTCAAAACCTATGCTGAATTTCGCATTCGTGGTGCCATGCTTGATGATTTGCGGAGTCAGGATTGGGCCTCAAGAGGTTTGCGCAACGATTGTAATTTGTTGGAAAGCGCTTATGCTTCATTAGAGCATAAATTGGGGCGTCCGGCGGAAGATTTTGAGGTTGCTGAAGCGCTGGATCTTGATTTGGCCGGGTTTTATAAACTCATGGGCCGGGCTCGTGGCATATCTCTGGTTAATTTCGATGATTTGGCTGATTCGGAGTCTGATGCCCGTAATCCTCTGGAGATGATCGCTCTGATTGAGACCGAAGATCCTTTTGATTTATATCAGGATCGGGAGTTGCAAAGGTTTCTGGAAGAGGCGATTGACAATCTTGGCGAGCGTGACCGCATTGTTTTACAGCTCTACTATTTTGAAGAGCTTAATCTGAAAGAGGTCGGTATGGTGCTCGATGTCAGTGAATCACGGGCCTGTCAGATGCGAACTCAGGCGATTGTGCGCTTACGCAATAAGATAAAAACCTTGCGTCGCCAAAAAATTTCGGTTAAAGTGTAACTGTAAGTTGGTGGGGTTTTGCTGATGCTATCCGTTTTTGGCTCTAATATATGACATAGTAGTATTTTGAGGGAACACAGTATGGATAAGAACATGAAGATTATTGTGGTCGATGATTTTTCGACAATGCGGCGGATTATCAAAAATATTCTTCGTCAGCTTGAGTTTACAAATGTACAGGAAGCGGACGACGGAGCCACGGCGTGGCCGAAAATTCAAGCCGAGCCTTTCGACCTTGTTATTACCGATTGGAATATGCCGAAAATGTCCGGGTTAGAGTTGCTCAAGAATATCCGTAATGATGAAAACCTTAAAGATACGCCGGTTTTAATGGTGACGGCTGAAGCTTTGAAGGAAAATATTATCGAAGCGGTAAAAGCCGGGGTCAGCAATTATATCATCAAACCTTTTACTGCTGAAACCATGCAGGAAAAAATGGAAAAGATTTTCGGCGGCTGATTGTTCGTGGTGCTGTTGTTGCTGCTTGTGGAAAATATATAAAGGTGGGGGCTTAAGACGGCAAATGTTGTCGAGACAGTCTCCACCTTTTTTGTTTTAACCTTAGAATTGAAACGCAATTTATGGCTGATTTTTTCTCGCGGCATTATTTTCGCTCTTTACTGGATGCCTTTGTCGACCCTGTATGGGTTGTCAATCGCGCTTTTCGTCTGGTCTATATGAATCCGACGGCGGTAAAAAAATTCTCTCTCAATGTTGATCATGCGGTCGGCAAATTTTGCCATCAGGCCCTTTTTGAAAACTCTGCGCACTGTCCATTCTGCTCTCTTGAACAGGTTTTTTCGTCTGGAGAGGCGGAACATATAAACTTTACTCTGCTTGATACAGATGGGCGTAACCATGTTTACGCCTTAAGCAGTTATCCTTGTTTGGGGATTAAGGGTGAGGTCGATTATGTGTTGGCAGTCTGTGTTGATAAAAGTGAAGGGGCCGATCTTTTTGCCGAAATATCTCGTCTCCAGGGCTTGGCGGCGATGGGTGAGTATAGCGCTGAATTGAGTCATGAAATTCGTAACCCGCTAAATTCAATTGAGATTCAGATGTCTTTGCTGCAGAGGATGGCGGCCCGGCTTCCGGAACCCAATGCGGCCGTTTTCCTGAAGGTGGTTGATGTTGTCCGGGCTGAAAGCCGCCGCCTTAATTCTCTGGCCGGTGACTTTCTCCAGATTCAAAAAAGCCGCCGCCTGACTTTGGCTGACTGCGATCCGTTTGTAGTGGTTTGCAACGTTGCTCAATTGCTTCGCGAAGAAGCTCTGGAAGCGCATGTTGATATCCGTTTGCGTTTGAGTGACGAATCTGTCTGGTTGCGGGCCGATAGTGATAAATTACAACAGGCTTTTATGAACTTGATGAAAAATGCTCTGGAGGCGTTGGTGGAAGGGAAGGTTGCAGAGGCTTTTCTGGAAGTTGCAGGACGACTTGAAGATAACCAGGTGGTGCTTACTTTTGCTGATAATGGCCCAGGTATTCCTTTTGCCCGGCAAGCGAAGGTCTTTGATCTGTTTTATACTACCAAAACCGGAGGCACCGGTATCGGGTTGCATCTGTGTCGTGATGTAATCCGCGCCCATGACGGTGAAATATCTTTTGTTAGTGATGAAAAAGGTACTGTATTTAAAGTGGTTTTGCCCCTGAGGAAGTCCAATGTCTAAGCCGGAACAACTTAAAATTGTCGTCGTTGATGATGAAGAGCGGGCAGTTGAAGGTCTGGTAGAGCTACTTAAACTGGATGGTTTTACGGTGACAGGTTACAGTCTGCCGGCTCTGGTTTTAGATCATCTGCGGCGTGAGCCGATTGATCTTCTGCTGACCGATCTGAAGATGCCGGAGATTGACGGGATTGAGCTTTTGCAGCGAGTTCGGACTCTTGACCCAGCCGTTAGTGTGGTCATGATTACCGGGCAGGGAACGGTTAACGATGCAGTTGCGGCGATGAAAGCCGGGGCCGATGACTATCTTGTTAAACCGATCAACATCGATGAGTTAGAGATTACGATCGCCCGGGTGCAAGAAAAACGAGAACTTCTGGCCCAGAACCGAATGTTGCGAGAGGCAGTCGGAAATCAGGCCGGGCAATCCGATTTTATCGGTCGCAGCCTGGTGATGGAGAAGATCTTTCGGGCTCTTCGTGATGTTGCTCCGACTATGGCCACGGTTTTGATCGAAGGTGAGACCGGTACCGGTAAAGAGTTGGTGGCTCGAGCTCTGCACCGTCTTGGGGCTCGCGCGGAAAAACCTCTGATTACCATTAATTGCGCAGCTTTACATGAAGGTTTGCTCGAAAGTGAACTCTTTGGTCATGTTAAAGGGGCTTTTACCGGAGCCGTGCGCAATAAGCAGGGTAAATTTGCGCTGGCTGACGGGGGCACCATTTTCCTCGATGAGATCGGGGATATGGCACCGTCGGTACAGGCTAAACTTTTGCGGGTTCTGGTTTCCGGAGAGTTTCAACAGGTTGGCGGGGAGAAGACGCATTATGTTGATGTTCGGGTTTTAGCGGCGACGAATAAGGATCTGCGGGCGGCTGTAGCGGCGGGTGAATTTCGAGAAGATCTCTATTATCGACTCAATGTTGTTCAATTTACGTTACCCCCCTTGCGGGAACGTCCCGGCGATATTGCCCTTTTGGTCAAATATTTCTGTGACAAAATTGCCGGGCGTGAACAGCGGCAGGTCATTTTTCCTGAACGGGGAGCGATGCAGCTCCTCGAAAGTGCGGCTTGGCCCGGAAATGTGCGAGAATTGGAAAATGTTATTGAGCGAGCCGTTATTTACGCCAAAGATAGTCCGATTACGGTCGCAGATCTGCCGGATTATTTACGGGTGCTGAATGATTCTCCCGTAATTTCAAGCGAAGCGGGGGAGATGGAAGGGGAGTTTGCTTTGCTGACCCTCAAGGAGATGGAAAAACGGATGATTCTAGCGGCGCTGGAGCGTTGTCCAAGCAAAGCCCAGGCTGCACGTGAGCTTGGTATTAGTGTACGAAAAATTGAGTACCGAATCAAGGAATGGCAGCAGTGCTGATAAAAATGGATAAATTTTCTAAAGTTATTATGGTTTTTGTCGATATCGGAGGTATATTGTTTAACTATTTGCTATAGCTTTATGGTAGGCACCTGAATAGTTACTACTGTTTATTGACAGGGGCCAATAAAAAAAGAGAGAAGTCTATGCTTGAAAACAGCCAGCCTATTACCAATGCCGTAGTCCAGTCGGTTTCTCCAGGAGCTAAGTTAAAGGCCGGTGGGCAGATGCCCCGCAAAACTATTGATACCCATGGTCGCATCCTCAATGTGCGGAGTGGGCGGAAACATCCGCGGCGTTATTCCCCGATGCCTTTCGGTGGAACCAATCGGCGCCAGCCTCGAATTCAGAGGCGTGCGACCGCAGTTACGGATAGTGCCGCTGATCGGGTAGTGACTTTGTTGGTTCCGGCGGGAGCGATATTTGATCAGATGGTCGGTAAAGAAGTACAGCTAAAAATCTTAAGTTGATGGCGTCGTAAAAATTCCGATATCCTGCGATGATGTGGTTTTCCAGACACTCGACATACTATATGTATGGTCTCGCGCCTGGAAAACCACATCATCTTGCCTATCGAAATTTTTACTTAGCCATTCCGTGATTTTTTATGAATGCATCTTAAGTTGATTTATTGTTATTGTTATTGTTATTGTTATTGTAGTTGTTGGTGAACTCTTTTATCTTTTCGAAGGTTTTGCGGCTGGTTGCGTGTTCGAGGCGGCAGGCATCAAGTTCAGCTGTCTGATGGTCAATTTGCATGACTTTTGTCAGAAAACTGTAGAAAGTTTTATGACGCTCTCCGATCTCCCGCGCAATTTTCTCGCCTGCTTCAGTTAAAGTCAAATAGCTATAACGTTCGTAGTTAACCAGCCCTTTTTCTGCTAAACCCTTCATTGCCCCCGTGACGCTTGGCATCTTGACATTAAGACGTTGAGCAACGTCTTTGACTCTGGCAACTCGTTGTTCTTGTTGGAGATTTAGAATTACCTCAAGGTAGTCCTCCATGTTGGAGGTCAACTTTTCAGGGTTTTTGTTGTTGCTCATAGCTTGAACCTCTCGCCTCGAATCAGGGGAAATCATTTCCGCTTAAGTTTCTTAGCCTTTCATAAGTTAATAGTTCCCCATACTCCATTTGTCAAATAATTCCGTTAAATTCATTTTTTACAGCATTGGTATGTTTATTGCAAAAATCCGGTTGAGGGCTTGTCCATGCGGGAAGTTTTGCCGTTTTTTGATTAAACAGGTCAGGTTATTAATAATGAATCATGAGATCTACACGGCTTTAAGCGGGGCGTTGGCTAATGATCGACGTCAGGAGATAACCGCCAACAATCTGGCTAATGTCAACAGTGGTGGTTTTCGCCGTGATATACCGATGTTTGCGACGGTCTATGATCAGGTTAGCGGCAACAATCGCCAACCTGAAAATGAGCCGATGATTGTTGAGCACAACTGTTTTGCCGTGCATGCCGGTAACTGGATTGATTTTCAGACCGGGGCGATGCAGGATACCGGTAATCCGCTTGATATGGCGCTCGATGGAGAGGGTTTTTTTGTTATGAAGAGGGTTGGCGACGGAAAAATCTATTATACCAGAGATGGCCATTTTCGGCTTAATGAGCAGCGCGAAATGGTGGCCATGAATGGTGATCAGGTGATGGCTGCCGGAGAAGAGGATGTGGCGTTGATTTTGGCCGGAGAAAATCCTGGGGCTCTTCGTGACCTGAAAATCGGCAAACTTGGAGATGTTATGGTTGACGGCCAGTCGGTCGGAGCTTTGCGTTTGATGACTTTCCCCGACCTTCAGGGTTTGGAAAAACTGGGTGATGCCGGTTTTGTCGAAAGTGCCGCTTCCGGGCCGCCGGAGCCAGCGGCTCAGCTTGAGGTCAACCAAGGGGTTCGTGAGCTTTCCAATGTTAATACTTTGGAAGAGATGGTCAGTCTGATTGAGATTGCCAGGCAGTATGAAGCTCAGCAAAAAATAATAGTCGGCCTGGATGAGATTAATAAGCAGGCTGCTAAAGGAATTATAGGCTAAGGAGTATTAAAAATGATTAGAGGTTTATTTACCTCATCCACCGGGATGGCGGCTCAGCAGTTAAATATAGATGTGATTGCCAATAATCTGGCCAATGTTAACACCACCGGTTTCAAGAAGAGTCGGGCCGATTTTCAGGATCTGATGTACCAGACCATGACTCGTGCCGGAACTACTTCAGCAACAGGTGAAGAGCTTCCAACCGGGATTCAGGTGGGTCTTGGTACTAAACCGGTAGCTGTTTATAAAATATTCAGCCAAGGCAACTATCAAGAGACCGGCAGCGAGCTCGATATGGCGATAGAAGGTGATGGTTTTTTTCAGGTTTTGCTTTCGGACGGAACCACCGGCTACACGAGGGCGGGTTCATACAAACTCGATAGTACGGGTAATATGGTTACCTCGGATGGTTACGCTTTGCAGCCGGCGATCAATATTCCCAGCGATACGACGCAGATAACCATCACAGCTGACGGGACGGTTTCAGTGATTCAGGCCGGACAGCCTACTTCAACCCCGGTGGGCAATATCGAACTGGCCAGTTTTTCCAACCCTTCTGGCCTCGATGCGACGGGGCGTAATCTCTTTCGGGAAACTGATGCTTCTGGAACGGCCACAATCGGTACTCCCGGGGCTGATGGTTTGGGGACGCTCAGTCAGGGTTTTTTGGAGATGTCCAATGTCTCTGTGGTTGAAGAGATGGTTGGCATGATTGTCGGGCAGCGGGCCTATGAAGCCAATTCAAAATCGATCCAGACCTGCGATGAGATGTTGAAGACCGCGAATGGGTTGAGACGTTAGGTTGAATCGGGGGGATGGTTTTATGAATGATAATAAAACAGGGTTTTTCAGCGCAAGAGTACCTTCTACAGTTGTCTGCCTTCGCCTTGCGGTGCTATTTTTTTTGTTGCTGTCGGCAGTTTTGGTTCAGGCGACCGAGATCGAGCCGGAAAACCGGGAGCAGCGTTGCCGGGCCGAGCTTATGGTTGCTCTTGAGGACGGTTTGCCCGGCATTGAAGAGTTATGGCTTGAAGATAGTCATGAGGTGACGAAATGGTTGGCTGGAAGAGATGAGGGGGCCGACTTTTCAGTTTTGCAACTCGGTAGTTGGAATCGAAAAAATGGCATTATCCCGGTGCAGTTGGCGCTTTATTCCGGTGACGGCAAAGAATCTCGGCGCTGGTTTAAGTTGAAAGTTAGCGGGAAAAAGCAGGTTTTGTTGGCTCAACGCGATCTGGTTCGGGGTGAACCGGTGCAAAGTTCTGACTTTGTTACTTGTTTGGTCGATTGTCGAAAACTCCGGCGGGGGTTTATGGACTATATTCCGGAGGGGATGATTTATCAGCTGTCTTGTAATCTGCCAGCCGGTGAGCCTCTGCCAAGTAATCGTTTGCAGCCATATCGTTTGATAAAACGCGGTGATCTGGTGCAGGTTTTATTGCAGCAAGGAGGGGTTAGAATAAATACCCGTGGCGTGGCTATGGGAAATGGCACGTTAAAAGAGATTATTACCGTAAGAAATCCAACTACGCGGAAAATTTTTCAGGCCCAGGTGGTTGGTTCTGGAAAAGTTGTAGTTGTTTATTGATGTATCATAAAGAAGGTGGTGGGGTGATGAAAGAAATATATAGTTGGTTCGTTATTGTACTGATACTCAGTATGATAGTTGGTGCCGGTTGTGGGCATCAGTCAGCTCCGGTTGCCGCCGTGCCGGTGATTCGACCTTCGGTCCAGCCTTCTTCGGCGCAACTTTCAGGAAGAAGGGAAATGAAGTACAAGAATGGTTCCCTGGTCAATTTTGATCAAGTCGGCCAAGATGACTTTATCCAGGTTTTTAACTCTCGCCGGGCTCGCTATGTTGATGATATTGTCTATGTCTTAGTTTCCGAAGATTTCAGGGGAACCGGGGCGGCGTCAACCGCCAGCGATGGAAAGAACAGCAGTAAATATTCGGTTCCCGGGCTCTTTGCTCTGAAACAGTATCTCGGTGACTTGGGCAAGATGGATGATTGGTTGGAAGTTGAACGGAGCAATAAAACTGCTGGTAGCGGGGCGACTAGCCGCAGTAACACCCTAATGGCCAAAATCGCCTCCCGGGTGACCGAGGTATTGCCGAATGGTGATTTTCGCATAATGGGTACCCATTTTACCCAGGTAAACAATGAAGATCACTATGTTACCGTCTCCGGTATTATTCGACCAACCGATATTACCGCCGATAACTATATTCTCTCCTCGGCGATCGCTGATGCCCGTATCGAATACAGCGGTAGTGGTACGCTCGGAACAAAACAGCGGGTTGGCTGGGGGACTAAAGTTCTTGATCTGGTCTGGCCGTTTTAATATGATTTGTAACCTATATAGTTCAAATAGTTAAGTTGTTTGTAATATCATCTGGAGAGTTTGAGATTATGCGAAAAATTTGGCGGCTATTACTTTTCTTGCTTTTTGCCGGGCTTCTGTTGGCTGATTCGTCGTCGGCGGCTCGTCTCAAAGATATCGCCCATATCAAAGGGGTACGGAGCAATCAGCTGGTCGGCCATGGTTTGGTCGTGGGGCTTGCCGGAACCGGAGATGATACCAAGAAAGGTAAATTTGCGAGTGAGGCGATGGCTAACATGCTCGATAAATTCGGGATTTCGGTCGATGCTTCCAGTATCGATCTCGATAATGTTGCAGCGGTCATGTTGACGGCTGAACTGCTCCCTTTTGCCCGCAATGGTTCCCGATTGGATGTTCTTGTTTCATCAATTGGAGATGCCGAAAGTTTGAATGGTGGAACCTTGATGTTGACTCCTTTACGGGGGCCCGATGGTCGAATCTATGCAATGGCTCAGGGGGCTTTATCAGTGGGCGGTTTCAGTCTGGGCGGGGGTGGCGGCAAACAGGCCAAAAACCATCCTACGGTCGGCCGTATTGCCAATGGTGCCATAGTTGAGCGGGAACCGCCGTCAACCATGTTTATTGACGGGAAAATTATTTTAACCCTGAATCTTCCCGATTTTATGACTGTATCCAGAGTTTCTAAAACCATTAATGAAACATTTCACCAGAAAATTGCAATCCCGCTTGATGCCGGCACTATTGAGGTTACACCTCCGAGTCGGGAAAGGGGAATGTTGATCCCTTTTCTGGCGGTTGTCGAGAATCTTCAGGTAACGCCCGATAGCCGGGCTCGGGTAGTAATTGATGAGCGTACCGGGACTGTGGTGGTCGGTCGTAATGTTATGCTTGATGCCGTAGCTGTAGCCCATGGTGATTTGAGTATTCAGATTTCGGCGATGCCGTTGGTTTCACAGCCGCCGCCATTCTCGTTGGGAGATACCGTGGTTGCAGTCGATAAAGAGATTGTGGTTGAAGAGAAACCCGGTAAGTTGGTGGTCGTGCCGCGCGGCGTAAATATTGATGATTTGGTCAAGGCTCTAAATTCGATCGGGGTTTCTCCTCGAGATCTGATCTCTATTTTTCAAGCCATCGAAGCTTCCGGAGCTCTGCACGCCGAGCTGGAAATCATATAAATTAATCTTTCTTCTTCTGGTATGGGCTTTGCAAAATAACTATCAGGAGAGTTTGGAGGAGGAAAAAAATGCCTACCGGGATTCTCCCGGCCTTCGGGCCTTCAGCTGGAAATCTGGCAACCGATGTCAGCCGACAGCAGTTAGAGACGGAAATTGATGCTGTGGCGACCGGGAAAAATCGGGCCGGGCGTGAAGAGAAATTGCAAAAAGCCTGTCAGGGTTTTGAAGCAATCATGATCAATGTGATTTTGCAGGAGATGCGGAAAAGTATTCCCGATGATGGTCTTCTGCCGGCCAGCAACGCCTCGCATACCTGGCAGCAGCTCTTTGACAACCAATTAGCCGAAACTCTCGCTTCGCGAC
This sequence comes from Candidatus Tharpella aukensis, assembly GCA_021163445.1. Classification (GTDB taxonomy): domain Bacteria; phylum Desulfobacterota; class Anaeroferrophillalia; order Anaeroferrophillales; family Tharpellaceae; genus Tharpella; species Tharpella aukensis. Next base: position 2,748 of record JAGGWR010000229.1, on the reverse strand, counting down.
AGGAGATGGGAGTGGCGAAACTGCTCTATCAGCAGCTTCAAGATGCGGAGGTCGAAAGAAAATAAAAAAACCGCTAAAGTTTTTTCTCGAATGGTCGATACTCATGTCGAATGGATATTTTGATGACTCTTGATGAGGTGTGGATATGAGTATAAATAATGTGGGCGCAGCCCTATATAGTGACGCTGTAAAGGTTCTTGATTCGACTCGAAAAGCCGATTCGACGAGAAAAGGCGAGAGCGCTGCTGCCGATGGCGGCAGCCGGGATCGAGGCGACCAGGTAACGATCTCTTCCCGAGGCAATGATTTGGGGCGTTTGGCCGAGTTGGCTAAGGCCGCACCTGAAATTCGCAGTGAACGGGTGGCGGAACTTAAAAGCGCACTTGAAGATGGTTCGCTCAATGTTGACAGTCGCGAACTGGCTGCTAAGATGTTTAAGGAGATGTCTCTCGAATCCTGGTTTTAAAAGTCGATCTATTTCTATAGATGTGCCTGAACGCTGCACATTACCTTTTCGCAGGCCCGGGATTGTCGCAATCTCGGGCCTTTTTTATTGGTTGATTGGTTGATTGGTGTTGTTTTCAAATTGTCTCGATGCGGGGACATACCTCCAGGCCGGGCTTCAGCCCGTGACGAGCTGAGCTGTGTCCCCCTCGAATAAATGACTGCCAGGTTGTTCGCCGGTAGGCGAACGTTCTGATGCAGGAATTTAAACGGTACGAGTGGGCGAAGCGATGTTTATTGCTCTCCGCTGTAACTTAACTTGAGTTGTGGATGTCTGAATAGTTACATTTAAGGAATTATTATGTTGCAGCACTATCATAGTTTAACTCGATTGCTGGAAAAAGAGATTGTAACTCTGAGCCAGGTCGCGGATTTTTATCAGCTGCTTGACGAAAGTTTGAGCTCCGGCCAATTGCCAGCTTTGCCCGAACTTTTTGCTGGCGGAGCTCGTTCCTGTGATGGCTTGACAAAAATTACCGAGGAAAAAAGTCAACTGTTGGCCGAGATTGGGGTTAACTCACTACGTCAGCTTCTCAGTTCCGAGTCACCTGCTAAAATTCGACGTCTGGTTGGTTTGCGGGGCCATGAAGTGACAAGCTTGCGGCGTAAAATAGAAGAGAGCGGGAGATCAATCGGCCAATCGTTGCAGGCTTTGCAGGTTGTTAACCAAAGATTTAGCGATTTTTTCCAGCAGCTTTGTCCCGCCGCAATCAGTTATCAGGGGAAAGGGGCAATGGCTGATAATGTTTTGTCGTTTAGTGGTATTGCTCTCGACGGGGTGGCATGAGGATGAGCTTTGACTCAACTTTATCCGTGTCCATCCGTGTAATTCGTAGTTTTAAAAAAAATGGTTTTGGTTCTGTCGGATTAGGGAGATAAAAAAATGGTAGTCGGTCTTTCCAGTGCGTTGAATACCGCCAAGGTCGGAATGATGGCGAATATGACCGAGATTGATATTATCGGGCATAATATTGCCAATGCCAACAATCCCGCTTACCGGCGGCAGGTCGGATATCTTGAGACCACTAATCCGGTTCCCAGTGCGCTCGGTCCTCGGGGTACCGGGGTTCAGGTTAGCCGAATTGAATCTCTTTACGACCGTTTTCTTTTCCGCCAGGTCAATTACGAGAAAGCGAATCAGGGGATGTGGGAGTCGTTAGCCGGTGGTCTCGACAGTGTTGAGCGGGTTTTCAATGACCTTGATGATAATGGCCTGTCAGCTCAGATGGCGGAGTTTTGGGGGGCTTGGGAAGATCTTGCTAATCAGCCGGAAGGCGGTATTGAACGGGCGACTCTGGCCGGCAAGAGTCGGGTGTTGGCGGCTACCTTCAATTCTATGGGCGATGATCTCAATTTCCAGCGCCAGGTACTCAATGATTATCTTGATAAAGGGATTACCGACATCAATCAGTTGGCTGATAGTTTGAGTTCCATGAACCAGGCTATCATGGAATCGGAGGTCAATGGTGGTCAGGCCAACGACCTGCGCGACAAACAGTTGGCCCTGCTCTCGGAACTTTCTAGTCTGGCTGATATCGACTATAATGAAGACGAAACCGGGCAGCTCAATATCATGTTTCAGGGTGGCAAACCTTTGGTTTTGGGGAGTCAGGTTTTTCATTTAAAGGGTGAGATGGATGACCAGGGTGACGTGCATGCCTATTTTGGTTCTGAAGGGATACCGATCGACGATCTTATCGGCAGTGGCAAAATAAAGGGCTGGCTTGATGCTCGGGATGAGCTCGCAGGAGCTCAGGATGATCTTAACCGGTTGAGCAGCGCCTTGATTTTTGAGATAAACCAGGCCCATTTTCAAGGCTACAACCTTGATGGTGAAACCGGCCTGACTTTTTTCGATCATAGTATAGGTTTGCTTGAGGGGATGGAAAACAGTGGTGATGCGACGATCTCCTTCTATGCCGATTCGACTAACGCCGGAGCTCCCGAAGGGATCGCCTGGGCGACACTGGCCAATTATGATGATTTTGAGGTCAGATTTACCGGAGATCATACGGATGGTAGTGGCACAAAAGATTTTGTGATTGTTAATACCACTACCGGAGTCGAACTTGATGCGGCCTCGTATGCGATCGATGATACTGATCCTACCGACGGTAAATTAATTATCAGTTTCAATGATACAACTGATCCTTTAGATCCAGATAAAGGCTATCATCTCGAACTCGATTTTGGTTCAGGTACCGCGCCCCGGTCAGGCGATACTTTCAGCCTCTCTTTTGGCGC